>NZ_JBSWYU010000064.1:0-217 GCF_056161265.1 Marinomonas sp. ABL3_031 | reverse complement strand
GATAGGTTGGGTGTGTAAGTGCTGTGAGGCATTGAGCTAACCAATACTAATTGCTCGTGAGGCTTGACCATATAACACCAAAGTGGTTTTAACGAAGACGTTAAAAAGACACATAGATTACGATCCGGTTTAACACTTGATCCAGGTTATTTCAAAATGAATTGTTAAAGATCCAAGCAACGTATTCGCGTGTTTTGGTAGAAGAGTAGAAGAGCTC
>NZ_JBSWYU010000063.1:0-219 GCF_056161265.1 Marinomonas sp. ABL3_031 | reverse complement strand
TTTCCACCGGTTTAACGCTTGATTCATCGTTATTTCAAAATTTGAATTGTTAAAGAGCAAGTTTAGTGCAAAGCACTAAGTCAGAAACTAATCTTCCCACTACATACACCGTATGTAGGGTCTTAGCATCTTGCTTAACACTTTGTCTAAAACGCTTTTAAGATAGGTTGCCATGAGAACTCATAGCCATCAGATAATTTGTGTGAACGCTCACCAGAA
>NZ_JBSWYU010000062.1:0-223 GCF_056161265.1 Marinomonas sp. ABL3_031 | reverse complement strand
ACGGTTCATGCATATCTGAAGCTTAGAAGTTTTTCCTGGAAGCAGGGCATCAACCACTTCGTCCAAAAGAGGACTCGTCATCAATTCTCAGCCTTAACAGGGTCCCGGATTTACCTAAAACCCCAGCCTACAACCTTAAACGCGGACAACCATCGCCGCGCTGGCCTAGCCTTCTCCGTCTCTCCATCGCAATATGCATAAGTACAGGAATATTAACCTGTTT
>NZ_JBSWYU010000061.1:0-228 GCF_056161265.1 Marinomonas sp. ABL3_031 | reverse complement strand
AAGATGCCGTCAAAGACGCCAAAGCGGCCTACGAAGAGGCCAAACAAAAAGTGGCGGACGGCAAGCTGCCGAAAAATGACTTAGATTTTTATAAAGCCAACCTCGCCGTGGCGACCGCTAACGTGGCCAGCGCGACTACCGCGGTGACCAGTGCAGGTGCCACTGCTGCTGCCAGCACTGCCACCTATGGCTTTACTATTAATGGTGGTGTTACCACCCAAACTGACA
>NZ_JBSWYU010000060.1:0-231 GCF_056161265.1 Marinomonas sp. ABL3_031 | reverse complement strand
TTGGTTAGTTTCTGACTTAGTGTTTTGCACTAAACTTGCTCTTTAACAATTCGAATTTTGAAATAACGATGAATCAAGCGTTAAACCGGTGGAAAGCACTTACTTTTCTTTTTAAGTAAAAGGTTAAGTGACTTTCTAAAATCGTAAATCCAGAGAAGAGACAAAAGCTTCTGTGGTATGTGATTCTTAATAGGAAACTATTTTGGGTTATATGGTCAAGTGACCAAGCGT
>NZ_JBSWYU010000059.1:0-232 GCF_056161265.1 Marinomonas sp. ABL3_031 | reverse complement strand
ACGGTTCATGCATATCTGAAGCTTAGAAGTTTTTCCTGGAAGCAGGGCATCAACCACTTCGTCCAAAAGAGGACTCGTCATCAATTCTCAGTTTTCCTACTAAAAGGAGGATTCCGGATTTACCTAAAACCCTAACCTACCACCTTAAACGCGGACAACCATCGCCGCGCTGGCCTAGCCTTCTCCGTCTCTCCATCGCAATATGCATAAGTACAGGAATATTAACCTGTTT
>NZ_JBSWYU010000058.1:0-238 GCF_056161265.1 Marinomonas sp. ABL3_031 | reverse complement strand
TGGTTAGAATACCTGCCTGTCACGCAGGGGGTCGCGGGTTCGAGTCCCGTCCGTTCCGCCATCTTTCCTCAAGATGTAAAACAATGATGGGTGTGTAGCTCAGTTGGGATTATGTCCTGACAAGGTGCATAGATACCGGGAGTTAATAACTCCACATGAAGCGGGTGTGTAGCTCAGTTGGGAGAGCGTCGCCCTTACAAGGCGAATGTCGGGAGTTCGAACCTCTCCACACCCACCA
>NZ_JBSWYU010000057.1:0-242 GCF_056161265.1 Marinomonas sp. ABL3_031 | reverse complement strand
TCCACTCACTGCTTTCTAATGCCTGAGTGGTGACGGTGACGTTGCCCGCTAATTCCCCTTTGTCGTTGACGTATTGGCCGTTGGCGTTTTGCGTTACGGCGTCAGTACCGATGGATAAGGTGTCCTTGGCCGCTAAGGTCGCGCCTTCTAAAGTGATGTTGCTGCCACTGTCTAGGCTGATGTTGCCACCGCCAATAAGGTCACTGGTGACGGCGGTTTGTTTGATGGAACCTTGGTCTTTG
>NZ_JBSWYU010000056.1:0-250 GCF_056161265.1 Marinomonas sp. ABL3_031 | reverse complement strand
TTTCCACCGGTTTAACGCTTGATTCATCGTTATTTCAAAATTTGAATTGTTAAAGAGCAAGTTTAGTGCAAAGCACTAAGTCAGAAACTAACCAACACAATATGTGTCATTAGTGTCTTGCTTAACACTTTGTCTAAAACGCTTCTAAGATAGGTTGCTATGAGAACTCATGGCCATCAGATAATTTGTGTGAACGCTCACCAGTGCTTCTATCGTTTAAGGAGGTGATCCAGCCCCAGGTTCCCCTAGG
>NZ_JBSWYU010000055.1:0-257 GCF_056161265.1 Marinomonas sp. ABL3_031 | reverse complement strand
CACTGCTGAGTTCGGGATGGGATCAGGTGGTTCAACGCCTCTATGATCGTCAAGCAATTCGGTTGGCGTATCGTTCTGGTTTGAGCTCTTCACTCTTCAACCAAAACACGCGAATACGTTGCTTGGATCTTTAACAATTCATTTTGAAATAACGTGGATCAAGCGGTAAACCAGGACCTCCATGGATGGAGGAAATGCTGAAAATTGTCAGGAACAATTTCAGTACATCGTATTATGTGTCTTTTAGCTGCTTTTAC
>NZ_JBSWYU010000054.1:0-257 GCF_056161265.1 Marinomonas sp. ABL3_031 | reverse complement strand
ACGTGTTTCTCACCGGTTTAACGCTTGATTCATCGTTATTTCAAAATTCGAATTGTTAAAGAGCAAGTTTAGTGCAAAGCACTAAGTCAGAAACTAACCAACACATTGTGTTGTGATTAGTGTCTTGCTTAACACTTTGTCTAAAACGCTTCTAAGATAGGTTGCCATGAGAACTCATGGCCATCAGATAATTTGTGTGAACGCTCACCAGTGCTTCTATCGTTTAAGGAGGTGATCCAGCCCCAGGTTCCCCTAGG
>NZ_JBSWYU010000053.1:0-261 GCF_056161265.1 Marinomonas sp. ABL3_031 | reverse complement strand
CAATAGAAAATGAAGCCCTACCCGTGTCAGCGAGGGCGTATATTAAGGATCTACAGATTTTTAGCAAGTACTTTTTTCAAGTTTTTGAAAACTTGCTAAATACCCCCTCTTCTTTGAAGAAAAATATATCCATACACACTTTTCGCATGATTAAAAAAGACGCCGTAGCGTCTCAGACTGCTGATAAAGTCCTCGCCTTCGTGCGGGGACTTTTTATAATAGTCTCATGCTTAAAGAACGCCCCCAAACCCAATCCACTTT
>NZ_JBSWYU010000052.1:0-263 GCF_056161265.1 Marinomonas sp. ABL3_031 | reverse complement strand
CGCTTAACCTTGCTACTGAAAATAAGTCGTTGACCCATTATACAAAAGGTACGCAGTCACGGTGTCACTCAAACTCCCTGCTTGATCTTTGAGGTTGGCCTCGCTTCGCTAAGGCAACCTTCAAGAAGAACGCTTGATGATACACTCTCTTCTTAATTAGCCGGTTGGCCTTGCTTCGCTAAGGCAACCTTCAAGAAGCTTGAGTTGACACCGCTCCCACTGCTTGTACGTACACGGTTTCAGGATCTATTTCACTCCCCTCA
>NZ_JBSWYU010000051.1:0-263 GCF_056161265.1 Marinomonas sp. ABL3_031 | reverse complement strand
TGAGGGGAGTGAAATAGATCCTGAAACCGTGTACGTACAAGCAGTGGGAGCGGTGTCAACTCAAGCTTCTTGAAGGTTGCCTTAGCGAAGCGAGGCCAACCGGCTAATTAAGAAGAGAGTGTATCATCAAGCGTTCTTCTTGAAGGTTGCCTTAGCGAAGCGAGGCCAACCGCAAAGATCAAGCAGGGAGTTTGAGTGACACCGTGACTGCGTACCTTTTGTATAATGGGTCAACGACTTATTTTCAGTAGCAAGGTTAAGCG
>NZ_JBSWYU010000050.1:0-284 GCF_056161265.1 Marinomonas sp. ABL3_031 | reverse complement strand
TGGTTAGAATACCTGCCTGTCACGCAGGGGGTCGCGGGTTCGAGTCCCGTCCGTTCCGCCATCTTTCCTCAAGATGTAAAACAATGATGGGGGTGTAGCTCAGTTGGGATTATGTCCTAACAAGGCGCATAGACACCGGGAGTTAAGAACTCCACATCTTTCCTCAAGATGTAAAACTATGATGGGTGTGTAGCTCAGTTGGGATTTCGTCCTAACAAGGCGCATAGATACCGGGAGTTAAGAACTCTGATCGACAGATCTAAAATGGCAATGGGTGTGTAGCT
>NZ_JBSWYU010000049.1:0-286 GCF_056161265.1 Marinomonas sp. ABL3_031 | reverse complement strand
TTCTGACTTAGTGCTTTGCACTAAACTTGCTCTTTAACAATTCAAATTTTGAAATAACGATGAATCAAGCGTTAAACCGGTGGAAAGCACTTTAACCTAGTGACTTTCTATTATCGTAAACCCAGAGAAGAGACAAAAGCTTCTGTGGTATGTGACTTAAAGTACATAAGTGAAGACTTCGGTCTGAAGTTATGAAAACTATTTTGGGTTATATGGTCAAGTGACCAAGCGTGCACGGTGGATGCCTTGGCAGTCAGAGGCGATGAAGGACGTGGTAATCTGCGAA
>NZ_JBSWYU010000048.1:0-289 GCF_056161265.1 Marinomonas sp. ABL3_031 | reverse complement strand
TTCTGACTTAGTGCTTTGCACTAAACTTGCTCTTTAACAATTCAAATTTTGAAATAACGATGAATCAAGCGTTAAACCGGTGGAAAGCACTGACTTTACTTTTTGAGTAAAGGTTAAGTGACTTTCTAAAATCGTAAATCCTTAGAAGGTACAAAAGCTTCTAAGGTATGTGATTCTTAATATGACACTCTTCTGAGTGGAAACTATTTTGGGTTATATGGTCAAGTGACCAAGCGTGCACGGTGGATGCCTTGGCAGTCAGAGGCGATGAAGGACGTGGTAATCTGCG
>NZ_JBSWYU010000047.1:0-290 GCF_056161265.1 Marinomonas sp. ABL3_031 | reverse complement strand
ATTCGCCTTGTAAGGGCGACGCTCTCCCAACTGAGCTACACACCCATTGCCATTTTAGATCTGTCGATCAGAGTTCTTAACTCCCGGTGTCTATGCGCCTTGTTAGGAGATAATCCCAACTGAGCTACACACCCATCATTGTTTTACATCTTGAGGAAAGATGTGGAGTTCTTAACTCCCGGTGTCTATACGCCTTGTTAGGACATAATCCCAACTGAGCTACACACCCATCATAGTTTTACATCTTGAGGAAAGATGGCGGAACGGACGGGACTCGAACCCGCGACCCC
>NZ_JBSWYU010000046.1:0-303 GCF_056161265.1 Marinomonas sp. ABL3_031 | reverse complement strand
CCGTGACCAGCACCTCACACACCGACCAAACTGTTTCAGGGGAGGGCGCTAGCTTCTCTTCTGAAAAAGGGGAGCTGACCCTAGCAAGTGTCACGGAAACAGACCGCACTGAGCGTACCACGACCACGGCGAATACTTGGGCAGGGTCGAACTTGCAAGCGGGTAACTTGAATATCAAGGCTGACAAAAATGTGGCCATCATTGCCAGTGATGTGTCGGTGCAAAATGACGCGAGCATTGAAGGCGAGAATGTACTCATTGGTGGTCGCGAAGACACCAATGACACCACAAATGACAGCATCA
>NZ_JBSWYU010000045.1:0-317 GCF_056161265.1 Marinomonas sp. ABL3_031 | reverse complement strand
TAGGTTGGGTGTGTAAGTGCTGTGAGGCATTGAGCTAACCAATACTAATTGCTCGTGAGGCTTGACCATATAACACCAAAGTAGTTTTTAGCTAATAAAAGCTAAAAGACACATAGTACGATTGAAGCTGGTTTACCGCTTGATCCACGTTATTTCAAAATGAATTGTTAAAGATCCAAGCAACGTATTCGCGTGTTTTGGTAGAAGAGTAGAAGAGCTCAAACCGGAACGATACGCCAACCGAATTGCTTGACGATCATAGAGGCGTTGAACCACCTGATCCCATCCCGAACTCAGCAGTGAAAAGCGCCATCGCC
>NZ_JBSWYU010000044.1:0-345 GCF_056161265.1 Marinomonas sp. ABL3_031 | reverse complement strand
GTTGACCATTGTCTTCGCCTTGTGCATTGACCGATGCCAATACCGCCCCCGTTAAGCTAGTGTCCTTGGCGGTGATCTTGACTTGACCACCTGTGATGCCACTTTGTTGCGCCACCCAAGCTCGTTCGGCTTCGCTTTGGCTAGCATTCACCCCCACATTATTGATGCCATCGCCACCAACACCTATGTTGCCACCTATGCTCTCGCTGTGGTTACTAGAAGTGTCTTGTAAGCTGGTGACCACCAGTTGGTCTGTGGTGATGTCAATGCTGGCCGCGTCCAGATTACCGCCGGCAATGGTCAGGTTATCACTGTCACTGACAAGGCTACCGGCCACCAGTTGGC
>NZ_JBSWYU010000043.1:0-390 GCF_056161265.1 Marinomonas sp. ABL3_031 | reverse complement strand
AGCCTTCCCACATCGTTTCCCACTTAACTGTAACTTGGGGACCTTAGCTGACGGTCTGGGTTGTTTCCCTTTCCACGACGGACGTTAGCACCCGCCGTGTGTCTCCCGCGCTCATACTCATTGGTATTCGGAGTTTGCATGGGGTTGGTAAGTCGGGATGACCCCCTAGCCCAAACAGTGCTCTACCCCCAATGGCAAGACGCGAGGCGCTACCTAAATAGCTTTCGAGGAGAACCAGCTATCTCCGAGCTTGATTAGCCTTTCACTCCTATCCACAAGTCATCCCCGGACTTTTCAACGTACGTGGGTTCGGTCCTCCAGTTAGTGTTACCCAACCTTCAACCTGCTCATGGATAGATCGCCCGGTTTCGGGTCTATTCCCAGCAACTA
>NZ_JBSWYU010000042.1:0-425 GCF_056161265.1 Marinomonas sp. ABL3_031 | reverse complement strand
ATGTTTAAAGCTTGACGATATTTATGCCCTTTTACCACCTATGCTTATCCCCTTGTGGGACTCTCACATGCTTTCCTTTCATCATAAGGCCGACACTACCATCGGCGATGACGAGCGCCTGCGGCGTATAAAGAGCCACTTCTGAGTTCGGGATGATCCTAGGTTTGACAAGGGAGGCACGACCGCTATCAAACGAGGTGCACTTTGACTTTCCTACAGACGTAAAAAAGCCCTGACAGGCTATCCTATCAGGGCTTCTATATTTAAAGCTTGACGACGACCTACTCTCACATGGGATCTCCCACACTACCATCGGCGATGGCGCTTTTCACTTCTGAGTTCGGGATGGGATCAGGTGGTTCAACGCCTCTATGATCGTCAAGCAATTCGGTTGGCGTATCGTTCTGGTTTGAGCTCTTCTACTC
>NZ_JBSWYU010000041.1:0-460 GCF_056161265.1 Marinomonas sp. ABL3_031 | reverse complement strand
CAATGCTGGCCGCGTCCAGATTACCGCCGGCAATGGTCAGGTTATCACTGTCACTGACAAGGCTACCGGCCACCAGTTGGCTATTGATGTGCGTCACGCTCTGGCTGTCGCTGCTGCTTTGGTTGGCGTTGACTCCACCACTCACACTGCCATTGGTGATGCCATAGCTGGCATTGACCCCTTCACTGTGGCTTTCCGTGCTTTCGGTGAGGGTGTTTTTGCCAGCAGTGATGTTGATGTTTTGGGCATTCAGAGCAAGCTGACCGCCAGTAGCGACGTTCGACCCTTCGATGTTGAGGTTGTTGTCACTGGTTAGGCGGGTATTGCCACCCACATTAATATTAGAACCGTTCCAAGTACCTTGGCTGCTGGTGGTGCTGGTCGTGTCAGTTTGGGTGGTAACACCACCATTAATAGTAAAGCCATAGGTGGCAGTGCTGGCAGCAGCAGTGGCACCTGC
>NZ_JBSWYU010000040.1:0-478 GCF_056161265.1 Marinomonas sp. ABL3_031 | reverse complement strand
TATGTCCGCTGACGAGTTTCTTCTTCATGGCTTGAAGAACGATTTCATCAAAAATCTTCTGATACACATCAGACTCTTTAAAACGTCGAGTTCGATTCGCACTAAGAGTTGAAGCATCAGGTACTTTGTCCGTTAGACCTAAACCTAAGAACCAGCGGTAAGCCACATTGACTTGAACTTCACGAATGAGCTGACGTTCACTACGTATACCAAAGAGGTAGCCAATAAATAGCAGTTTGAACATGAGCGTTGGATCAAGGGCTGGACGGCCATTGTCTGCACAATAAAAATCCTTCACTACGTCATGCAAAAATGAAAAGTCGACAGTTCGATCAATCTTGCGAAGAAGATGATCACTTGGGACGAGTTCATCAATGGAGACAAACTCTAAAGTGGATTGGGTTTGGGGGCGTTCTTTAAGCATGAGACTATTATAAAAAGTCCCCGCACGAAGGCGAGGACTTTATCAGCAGTCTGA
>NZ_JBSWYU010000039.1:0-545 GCF_056161265.1 Marinomonas sp. ABL3_031 | reverse complement strand
AGACAGCTAGGAGGTTGGCTTAGAAGCAGCCATCCTTTAAAGAAAGCGTAATAGCTCACTAGTCGAGTCGGCCTGCGCGGAAGATATAACGGGGCTCAAACTGTACACCGAAGCTACGGATGTAAGAACTTCACTTAAGCTTGTTGAGCAAGCGAAGCGCGCGAGACCAAGCGCCTACGAACCTAGAGTTTGGTAGAGCGGGAGGGAACGAAGTGCGACGTAAGTGAAGACAGCAAGTTTAAGGAAGTTCTTACATGGTAGAGGAGCGTTCTGTAGGCCGTTGAAGGGGAAGCTGTAAGGCACCCTGGAGGTATCAGAAGTGCGAATGTTGACATGAGTAACGATAAGGGGAGTGAAAACCTCCCCCGCCGGAAGACCAAGGTTTCCTGTCCCATGTTAATCAGGGCAGGGTGAGTCGGCCCCTAAGGCGAGGCTGAAAAGCGTAGTCGATGGGAAACAGGTTAATATTCCTGTACTTATGCATATTGCGATGGAGAGACGGAGAAGGCTAGGCCAGCGCGGCGATGGTTGTCCGCGTTTAAGGT
>NZ_JBSWYU010000038.1:0-569 GCF_056161265.1 Marinomonas sp. ABL3_031 | reverse complement strand
ATTAGCAACAGCCAAGAAATCACCAAAGACGTTGAACGCGGTGGCTTAGACGCCAACCTCACGGTGGATAACCGTATGTTGACGGAATCGGGGCGTGATGAAATTGCCGAAGATATTCTCAAAACCGATATGCTGGTTGATACCGCAGTCCTTGCTGCCACCACAGATCGAGTGGGCGTGTCAGATTTTAATGAAGAGCTTGGCAAAACCCACACAGTGTATGAAACCGTAAAAGCGAAAATTGCAGATGATAAGATTCTGGCAGGAAAGCTACAAGATCCCTCTTTGAGCGCACAAGAAAAAGAGTTGATGTTAAACAAGTTGACTCATAGTGTGATGCAATCCTTGGGTTATGAAACAGAAGGCTATGACAACAGAATCATTGCTGACGAAACAGCAACAGGGACTTATGAAGATGGTACAGGCGGCAAAGTAGCAGGTTTTCACTCGAATGAAACGAGAGACAGCTACATTAATGACGTTAATATAGACTCAACGGAAGTGCTTGTTAATGCCGCTGGTCATGAATCGGCTCATGAAATGGATGCGCAGGATGGCAATCATTACAG
>NZ_JBSWYU010000037.1:0-739 GCF_056161265.1 Marinomonas sp. ABL3_031 | reverse complement strand
CCCCAGTCAAACTACCCACCACACAGTGTCCTCGATCCGGATTACGGACCTGAGTTAGAACCTCAAACATACCAGGGTGGTATTTCAAGATCGGCTCCACTAAAACTGGCGTCTTAGTTTCAAAGCCTCCCACCTATCCTACACAAGTAGGTTCAAAGTTCACTGTGAAGCTATAGTAAAGGTTCACGGGGTCTTTCCGTCTAGCCGCGGATACACAGCATCTTCACTGCGATTTCAATTTCACTGAGTCTCGGGTGGAGACAGTGTGGCCATCGTTACGCCATTCGTGCAGGTCGGAACTTACCCGACAAGGAATTTCGCTACCTTAGGACCGTTATAGTTACGGCCGCCGTTTACTTGGGCTTCGATCAAGAGCTTCGCCTAAGCTAACCCCATCAATTAACCTTCAAGCACCGGGCAGGCGTCACACCCTATACGTCCACTTTCGTGTTTGCAGAGTGCTGTGTTTTTAATAAACAGTCGCAGCCACCTGGTATCTTCGACCGACTAGTGCTTACGGAGCAAGTCCTTCACACCGGCCGGCGTACCTTCTCCCGAAGTTACGGTACCATTTTGCCTAGTTCCTTCACCCGAGTTCTCTCAAGCGCCTTGGTATTCTCTACCTGACCACCTGTGTCGGTTTGGGGTACGGTTCATGCATATCTGAAGCTTAGAAGTTTTTCCTGGAAGCAGGGCATCAACCACTTCGTCCAAAAGAGGACTCGTCATCAATTCTCAG
>NZ_JBSWYU010000036.1:0-749 GCF_056161265.1 Marinomonas sp. ABL3_031 | reverse complement strand
TTACCACGGAGTGGTCAATGACTGGGGTGAAGTCGTAACAAGGTAGCCCTAGGGGAACCTGGGGCTGGATCACCTCCTTAAACGATAGAAGCACTGGTGAGCGTTCACACAAATTATCTGATGTCTGTAGTTTAGAGTGTCGTAGTCTGGACCGGGTCTGTAGCTCAGTTGGTTAGAGCGCACCCCTGATAAGGGTGAGGTCGGCCGTTCAAATCGGCCCAGACCCACCAATCGAATAGATTGGAATTTGGTCAAAGTTGATTGTTGGTTAGAGCGCACCCCTCTCTTTATAAGAAAAGTAGGTGAGGTCGTGTCTTTCCGTTCAAATCGGACCAGACCCACCAAAATCTCAATGACGGCGTTATTTAAGTTCTCGTTTGGCAGGCTAAACGTCAAACTTAAAAGCCTTGTTCTTGAAATTTTGGAAAATACTTTAATGTGTTGATCATTAGAGTCGGTTAAAAAGACTAAAAAATGGGGCTATAGCTCAGCTGGGAGAGCGCCTGCTTTGCACGCAGGAGGTCTGCGGTTCGATCCCGCATAGCTCCACCATTTCTTAGTAAAGAAACAACACGACACACTCAAAGCCTTAAGCAAGATACTACTAGCCCTGCATGATTCGTTATGCGGAGGTGATTTATAGTCTCTGACTTAGTGCTTTGCACTAAACTTGCTCTTTAACAATTCGAATTTTGAAATAACGATGAATCAAGCGTTAAACCGGTGAGAAACACGTTAACCTAGTGTTT
>NZ_JBSWYU010000035.1:0-754 GCF_056161265.1 Marinomonas sp. ABL3_031 | reverse complement strand
ACTTTGGTGTTATATGGTCAAGCCTCACGAGCAATTAGTATTGGTTAGCTCAATGCCTCACAGCACTTACACACCCAACCTATCAACGTCCTAGTCTCGAACGGCTCTTTAGGGGACTCAAGTCCCAGTGAGATCTTATCTTGAGGGAGGCTTCCCGCTTAGATGCTTTCAGCGGTTATCCCGTCCGAACGTAGCTACCCGGCAATGCCACTGGCGTGACAACCGGAACACCAGAGGTTCGTCCACTCCGGTCCTCTCGTACTAGGAGCAGCTCCTCTCAAATCTCAAACGTCCACGGCAGATAGGGACCGAACTGTCTCACGACGTTCTAAACCCAGCTCGCGTACCACTTTAAATGGCGAACAGCCATACCCTTGGGACCGGCTTCAGCCCCAGGATGTGATGAGCCGACATCGAGGTGCCAAACACCGCCGTCGATGTGAACTCTTGGGCGGTATCAGCCTGTTATCCCCGGAGTACCTTTTATCCGTTGAGCGATGGCCCTTCCATACAGAACCACCGGATCACTAAGACCTACTTTCGTACCTGCTCGACGTGTCTGTCTCGCAGTTAAGCGTGCTTTTGCCTTTACACTCTATGCATGATTTCCGACCATGCTGAGCACACCTTCGTGCTCCTCCGTTACTCTTTGGGAGGAGACCGCCCCAGTCAAACTACCCACCACACAGTGTCCTCGATCCGGATTACGGACCTGAGTTAGAACCTCAAACATACCAGGGTGGTATTTCAAGAT
>NZ_JBSWYU010000033.1:0-1182 GCF_056161265.1 Marinomonas sp. ABL3_031 | reverse complement strand
CAGAGTGTCGATAAACCCCAGTATTTTCACTGGGGTTCTTTTTTTTAGCTTTGTTTTTTAAAAATACATTAGGTCGTTCTATACTGAGTTAGAGGCATTTGTAATGGCTCTTCGGGACGTCTGAGGCTCTTTTGAAGGTCATTACGCTCGGCTTTTCAAGTAATAGAAGCCCTAGCTAAGCATCAAGGCGATCTTTTTCATATTTTGGGCAGTCGCCGTCAGTAGACACTGCGAAGAGACTTTGTTCACTCCTCTAAATCTCGCATAGCGATACCCATGTAGTTCTTTCGCGTCCGCAAAACTGCGTTCGACTGTTTCTTTTCGCCTTGCGTAAATGATCTTTCCTGCTGGTGTGAGACGATGCGCATTCACTCGTTCTTTGCAGTCTTCCCAGACATGTCTGGTGAGTGTTTTCACTGAGTTTTTATTCGTTGTGCAACGCTTCTTCTCTGGGCAGCTCTCGCAGATGGTGCGATCTGAGTCGTAATGACGATAACCTTCTCGTGAAGTGGTTTTGTAAATTAATGACTGACCTTGTGGGCAGATATAGACATCATTCGAGGCATCGTATTGATACTCACGCTTATAAAAGAAGCCCTTTTTATGAGTGGGTCGTCGATAGCCCATCACCGCATAGATGAGCCTCTCTTCGAGACCATGGCAGATCGCGGAGGTGAAGTAACCCGCATCTAACCCCACCGTTGTGACGTGGAACTTAAAACGATCTTTCATTCGATCCAGTCGCTCTAAGTAAGGCACGGCATCATGCACATTGCCGGCAGTAACATGGACATCGGTAATGATATTGCAGCGTGCATCGACGGTTCGATGGTCAAGGTAGAAGAACCCTTTGGGCTTGGTGTCTCGCACCATGTAGCCACTTTCAGGATCGGTTGTGCTCTGCTTTATTTCTCGCGTTTTATCTTTGACCTTTTCAGGTGGTAAAGGCTTTTTTCCATGGCGTATTCGATCCTCCTCAACCGCTTGATCTAGTTCATCCATATAAGCCTGACGAGACTGCTCAACCAACACTTTTTGAAAGTGCTTTTTATTCGCATTGGCTTTGAGGTGCGTGGAGTCGGTATAGAAAGTATGTCCGCTGACGAGTTTCTTCTTCATGGCTTGAAGAACGATTTCATCAAAAATCTTCTGATACACATCAGACTCTTTAAAACGTCGAGT
>NZ_JBSWYU010000032.1:0-1344 GCF_056161265.1 Marinomonas sp. ABL3_031 | reverse complement strand
GCTCCCACTGCTTGTACGTACACGGTTTCAGGATCTATTTCACTCCCCTCACAGGGGTTCTTTTCGCCTTTCCCTCACGGTACTGGTTCACTATCGGTCAGTCAGGAGTATTTAGCCTTGGAGGATGGTCCCCCCATGTTCAGACAGGATAACACGTGTCCCGTCCTACTCGTTTTCATTGATAAGGCATTTTCGTATACGAGGCTATCACTCTCTACGGCGACCCTTTCCAGGGTCTTCTACTAACACCTAATCAACTTAAGGGCTAATCCCCTTTCGCTCGCCGCTACTTAGGGAATCTCGGTTGATTTCTTTTCCTCCGGGTACTTAGATGTTTCAGTTCCCCGGGTTCGCCTCGTATGGCTATGGATTCACCATACGATACCCGCAAGCGGGTGGGTTTCCCCATTCGGACATCTCGGGATCACAGTCTGTTTATCGACTCCCCCGAGCTTTTCGCAGATTACCACGTCCTTCATCGCCTCTGACTGCCAAGGCATCCACCGTGCACGCTTGGTCACTTGACCATATAACCCAAAATAGTTTCCTATTAAGAATCACATACCACAGAAGCTTTTGTCTCTTCTCTGGATTTACGATAATAAGAAACACTAGGTTAACGTGTTTCTCACCGGTTTAACGCTTGATTCATCGTTATTTCAAAATTCGAATTGTTAAAGAGCAAGTTTAGTGCAAAACACTAAGTCAGAAACTAACCAACACATTGTGTTGTGATTAGTGTCTTGCTTAACACTTTGTCTAAAACGCTTTTAAGATAGGTTGCCATGAGAACTCATAGCCATCAGATAATTTGTGTGAACGCTCACCAGAACTTCTATCGTTTAAGGAGGTGATCCAGCCCCAGGTTCCCCTAGGGCTACCTTGTTACGACTTCACCCCAGTCATTGACCACTCCGTGGTAACCGCCATCCCGAAGGTTAAGCTAGCTACTTCTGGAGCAATCAACTCCCATGGTGTGACGGGCGGTGTGTACAAGGCCCGGGAACGTATTCACCGTGGCATTCTGATCCACGATTACTAGCGATTCCGACTTCATGGAGTCGAGTTGCAGACTCCAATCCGGACTACGACGTACTTTATGGGATTCGCACACTCTCGCAAGTTAGCAACCCTTTGTATACGCCATTGTAGCACGTGTGTAGCCCTACTCGTAAGGGCCATGATGACTTGACGTCGTCCCCACCTTCCTCCGGTTTGTCACCGGCAGTCTCCTTAAAGTTCCCACCCGAAGTGCTGGCAAGTAAGGATAAGGGTTGCGCTCGTTACGGGACTTAACCCAACATTTCACAACACGAGCTGACGACAGCCATGCAGCACCTGTCT
>NZ_JBSWYU010000031.1:0-1421 GCF_056161265.1 Marinomonas sp. ABL3_031 | reverse complement strand
TGAACTGACCCCATAAAGTTGGACTCTGTTCTAAGCGGCTTTCAAGGCCTGATTCCGATACTCTATCGGACTCAGGCCTTTTAGTTTCTGCTTAATTCGATCGTTGTTGTAATACTCGATGTATTCCTTGATTGCTTCAATCAGTTCATCAGCATTGTTAAATTTTTCGTTATGGTACATTTCTGTTTTTAGAATACCGAAGAAGTTTTCAGCTACAGCATTATCTAAGCAATTTCCTTTTCTAGACATACTTTGGGATAACCCATGAGTCTTAACTTGTGCCTGATACGCTTGGTTCTGATACTGCCAACCTTGATCTGAGTGAATAATTGGCTTCTCATCTTCTCCAAGCTTTCTAATTGCACTCTTTAACATGTCTGTGACCAGCGGTAAGGTGACTGACGTCCTTACTTCATAACTCACGACTTCTTGATTAAACAAGTCGATCATTGGTGATAGATAGACCTTCTGATCAGCAACTTTAAACTCAGTTACGTCTGTCACCCACTTTTGATTAGGCTTATCAGCATAAAATACTCTGTTGAGTAAATTGGGCGCAGTTTTTCCAACTCGACCTCGATAAGACTTATATCGCTTAGGTCGTACTGTGGATCTTAGCCCTTGTGCAACCATAAGACGCTGAACACGCTTGTGGTTCACTTGGATGCCACTATTTCTTAAGGCGTAGGTCACTCTACGATATCCATAACGCCCTTTGTGGGCATGGAAGATATCGTAAATCTTTTCTTTCAGATCCCTGTCAGAATCAGTGATCTGCGTAGAAGCTCGATGGTAGTAATAGACACTTCGAGCCAGTCCAGTGGCTTTGAGGAGCAACTGTAACGAATATTTAGCCTTGAGCTCAGTAACGATCAGCGCTTTTTCTTTGCTTGTTCCTGTTTGGCCTGAGCCAAGGCTTCCAACTTTTTTAGCACAGCATTTTCTGCACGCAGGTACTCAAGTTCTTCTCTCAGTTCTTTTTCCGTCATCTGTTCCGCAGGTTTAGATTCAGAAGATTGAGTTGTCATGCGAGGCCTGCCTTTTCTCTGTGGTTTAAGTCGAGCTATACCTTCGCAAGCATAGTGCTTTTGCCACTGGAATAGTATTCCTGGAGACGATAAATCGAAGTAGGCACTTGTATAAGTTAAAGACCACTCATTTTCATGCATCGTTTTAAGCACTTTGAGCTTAAAGGATTGCGGATATGGCATCTGGCTATGCTGAAAACTGTTTTCACCATGAACTCTATACACTTGAGACCAGTAACAAACTTGCCTCGATGTTACATCGAATTGGCGGGCAATAGCTCTTGAGCTTTGGTGTTGAGATAGCTTAGCTAAAGACAGTTTAAATTCTCTGTGATATTTGGACATAAAAAGACCCCCAGTAATTGGAATGTCCAACTATTGGGGGTCAGTTCA
>NZ_JBSWYU010000030.1:0-2105 GCF_056161265.1 Marinomonas sp. ABL3_031 | reverse complement strand
CAAAGACCAAGGTTCCATCAAACAAACCGCCGTCACCAGTGACCTTATTGGCGGTGGCAACATCAGCCTAGACAGTGGCAGCAACATCACTCTAGAAGGCGCGACCTTAGCGGCCAAGGACACCTTATCCATTGGGACGGATGCGGTGACACAAAACGCCAACGGCCAATACGTCAACGACAAAGGGGAATTAGCGGGCAACGTCACCGTCACCACTCAGGCATTAGAAAGCAGTGAGTGGAGTGAATCTTCCTCCAGCTTCCGTGGCGTGTTTAAAGACCTTGCCAAAGGCCTTGCCGTGGTGGCCTCTGTGGGCACGGCGGGCTTAGTGCATGGGGAAATCAAGGTGGGAGAATCGGATGCCACCCGTACCGATACACTGAGTCAACAAACCACCACCCTAGCGGCAGCCGACCTTGACCTCAAAGCACAACAAGACCTAACCCTCATCGGCGCGCAAGTGGCGGTGAGCGACACTGCCAACCTAACGGCGCAAAATGTCACCATCGATGCGGCGCAGGAACGCACCGTGACCAGCACCTCACACACCGACCAAACTGTTTCAGGGGAGGGCGCTAGCTTCTCTTCTGAAAAAGGGGAGCTGACCCTAGCAAGTGTTACGGAAACAGACCGTACTGAGCGTACCACCACCACGGCGAATACTTGGGCTGGGTCGAACTTGCAAGCGGGTAACTTGAATATCAAGGCTGACAAAAATGTGGCCATCATCGCCAGTGACGTGTCGGTGCAAAATGACGCGAGCATTGAAGGCGAGAATGTACTCATTGGTGGTCGCGAAGACACCAATGACACCACAAATGACAGCATCACCAAAACCAAGACCTTAACAGTGGGTGTGAAAAATGCTTATGCGGATACCTACCTTGCCGTGCGTGCCTTGGATCAAGCCAAAGATGCCGTCAAAGACGCCAAAGCGGCCTACGAAGAGGCCAAACAAAAAGTGGCGGACGGCAAGCTGCCGAAAAATGACTTAGATTTTTACAAAGCCAACCTCGCCGTGGCGACCGCTAACGTGGCCAGCGCGACGACCGCGGTGACCAGTGCAGGTGCCACTGCTGCTGCCAGCACTGCCACCTATGGCTTTACTATTAATGGTGGTGTTACCACCCAAACTGACACGACCAGCACCACCACCAGTCAAGGCCAGTGGAAGGGATCCAACCTACAAGTGGGTGGCAATACCCGCCTAACCAGTGACAACAACCTCAACATCGAAGGGTCGAACGTCGCTACTGGCGGTCAGCTTGCCCTGAATGCCCAAAACATCAACATCACTGCTGGCAAAAACACCCTCACCGAAAGCACGGAAAGCCACAGTGAAGGGGCCAATGCCAGCTATGGCATCACCAATGGCAGCGTGAGTGGTGGGGTCAACACCAACCAAAGCAGCAGCGACAGCCAGAGCGTGACACACATCAATAGCCAACTGGTGGCCGGTAGCCTTGTCAGTGACAGTGATAACCTGACCATTGCCGGCGGTAATCTGGACGCGGCCAGCATTGACATCACCACCGACCAACTGGTGGTCACCAGCTTACAAGACACTTCTAGTAACCACAGCGAGAGCGTAGGTGGCAACATAGGTGTCGGTGGCGATGGCATCAATAATGTGGGGGTGAATGCTAGCCAAAGCGAAGCCGAACGAGCTTGGGTGGCGCAACAAAGTGGCATCACGGGTGGTCAAGTCAAGATCACCGCCAAGGACACTAGCTTAACGGGGGCGGTATTGGCATCGGTCAATGCACAAGGCGAAGACAATGGTCAACTGACCCTCACCACCGACACCTTACGCGTGTCGGATATAAAAGACATAGACGAGAGCAAAAACCTTGGCATCAGTCTGTCTGGCGGTGGTGACACCACCAACATTGGGGCCAACTTTGATGGCTATGAAAAAGCCCAAACCACCAAAGCCACCATCGGCCTTGGCAATGTCACTCTTGGCGGTAGCAATATAGACGATCAAGCGCAATTTGTAGACCTTAACCGAGATATTAGCAACAGCCAAGAAATCACCAAAGACGTTGAACGCGGTGGCTTAGACGCCAACCTCACGGTGGATAACCGTATGTTGACGGAATCGG
>NZ_JBSWYU010000029.1:0-2672 GCF_056161265.1 Marinomonas sp. ABL3_031 | reverse complement strand
CTAAAGTGGATTGGGTTTGGGGGCGTTCTTTAAGCATGAGACTATTATAAAAAGTCCCCGCACGAAGGCGAGGACTTTATCAGCAGTCTGACCAGAGCTAGGCTCTGGTTTTCCTCAAATCAATTCTAAATAAATTATTAGAAAGACATATTAATCGCTGCAGATACTACGTTAGCAGAAGACTCGTAATCTGCATTTAGAGTACCTCTAGAGGAATCTTCACTTAATGAACCATCTCGATTAACAGTGACATCGTCAATCATAACATGCGTGAATGCAAAGCTTGCTGATGTCATATCATTGAAGTCATAAGTGGCACCAACTGAAATCCACTTACGATCACCATCTGGTGTACGGGCTGAACGAAACTCGTCTGTCACTGGAGAATTATCCATTGCCAAACCGGCACGAAGCGTTAGTTTATCTGAGTACACATAGTTTGCACCTGCTGAGTACATCCACTGATCTTCAAAACCAAAGGTTAATACAGAGTTCTGTTGATTACTGTCAAAATCAATATTGATACCATCCATTGATCCCCAGCCTGTTCTTATCGCAGACAATCCAAGAGTCAACTTCTCTGAAAGATCATGCTCAACACTCAAAGTTAACACGGATGGAAAAGTGATTGAGTCAGTAACATCTGCGTCGACTAGGCCAGCCGCAGCTGATAGAGCCGAAGAAACATCTGTATATTTAACATCACCTTCAAAATCAAAGTCCACTTCGCTACGATAACCCGCACCAAGCCTAGTTCCTTTAACAGGCTCAAACATTACACCTAAAGCATAACCTATGGCTGTAGCATCAGCTTCAATACGACCAATACCCTCTCCTCCAGCGACAGCCGTTGAAGTCCCTACCGCTGACTCAAGCACAACATCCGCTTTATGCAACTGAATACTAGCACCAACAGATAATTTATCAGACATACGATGGGCTAAGGCAAAACTCAAAGCGATATCTTGAATACCTGTCTCTGTCGCATGGAAACGCCCCGCCCACTCTTGACCGTAATCACCGGATAGCCCAAATGGTACGTTCAAAGAAACACCCGCAACAGTTTTATCAGATAGTGGCTTTGCAAAATATAATGAAGGAACGAGAGCATCATCAACCGAATCTTGAGTGACACCATCAGCAGACAAATCCTTTGAGCCACCTGCTGATGCTGGAGTTGCATCTGTTGCTGAGTTCAATGTGACATCCATACTCGGCATCACGTAAGCGCCAGACGCCATAAAGGTCGTAGTATCAGCATTGGTGAAGAGAGCCGGGTTCCAGAAGCTAAAAGAGATGTCGCTTTTTGAAGCAGCGGCGCCAGCTAAAGCAGCACCCGATGCAGTGGCACTGTGGTCATTTAAGGCGAAACCTGCGCAATAGGCACTGGACGCTGCGGCAACAGACACGGCAACAATGCTTGCCTTAAACAAGCCTTTAGATTGGGTAGTCATAATAATCTCCATTATTATTGTTATTGGAAAATACGATTTTTTACTTGGTCTTTAACGTTTCTATTATAGAATCCCGTTAACTGATATTACCAGCATGTATTTCATGCGCAATACAATATACATAAAATAACTTCGAATTTTACTAAGAATAGACTAAAAAAAGAAAATATTAGTATTTTAAGATGAGATCGAAACAGGAGGATTAGAAAAGATTGGTGGGTGTGGAGAGGTTCGAACTCCCGACATTCGCCTTGTAAGGGCGACGCTCTCCCAACTGAGCTACACACCCGCTTCATGTGGAGTTCTTAACTCCCGGTGTCTATGCGCCTTGTTAGGACATAATCCCAACTGAGCTACACACCCATTGCCATTTTAGATCTGTCGATCAGAGTTCTTAACTCCCGGTATCTATGCGCCTTGTTAGAACGAAATCCCAACTGAGCTACACACCCATCATTGTTTTACATCTTGAGGAAAGATGTGGAGTTCTTAACTCCCGGTATCTATGCGCCTTGTCAGGACATAATCCCAACTGAGCTACACACCCATCATAGTTTTACATCTTGAGGAAAGATGGCGGAACGGACGGGACTCGAACCCGCGACCCCCTGCGTGACAGGCAGGTATTCTAACCAACTGAACTACCGCTCCATTGTCATAGGTTGTTTAGCCACTTTCCTATAAGTGGTGGGTGTGGAGAGGTTCGAACTCCCGACATTCGCCTTGTAAGGGCGACGCTCTCCCAACTGAGCTACACACCCATTGCCATTTTAGATCTGTCGATCAGAGTTCTTAACTCCCGGTGTCCATACGCCTTGTCAGGACATAATCCCGACCGAGCTACACACCCGCTTCATGTGGAGTTCTTAACTCCCGGAGTCTATGCACCTTGTTAGGACATAATCCCAACTGAGATACACACCCATCATAGTTTTACATCTTGAGGAAAGATGTGGAGTTATTAACTCCCGGTATCTATGCACCTTGTTAGGACATAATCCCAACTGAGCCACACTCCCATCATAGTTTTACATCTTGAGGAAAGATGGCGGAACGGACGGGACTCGAACCCGCGACCCCCTGCGTGACAGGCAGGTATTCTAACCAACTGAACTACCGCTCCATTGTCATAGGTTGTTTAGCCACTTTCCTATAAGTGGTGGGTGTGGAGAGGTTCGAACTCCCGACATTCGCCTTGTAAGGGCGACGCTCTCCCAA
>NZ_JBSWYU010000028.1:0-4622 GCF_056161265.1 Marinomonas sp. ABL3_031 | reverse complement strand
TTTCTCTTTTGGCCCCTTGTCGTCGCCATCAAAAATACATAGCGCAGATTATGTTGTCGGCCTATTTGTCCGCGCCGGGGGTGTTGTTGGCCCAAGGGGCGACGGCAGCGAAAAACAGCGCCCATGCGCCAGCGTTTGATACTTCGGCCAGTGGCATCCCGATTGTCAATATTAATGCCCCTTCTGCGAAAGGCGTGTCGCGCAATGAGTACGATCAGCTTAACGTGGAGAAGAAAGGTCTGATCTTTAATAACGCCACGGACATTACCAACACTGAGCTGGCGGGTTACATCGATGGCAACGCCCGCTTGGGGGGCAAGAGTGCCAGCATCATTTTGAACGAAGTCACGGGCAACAGCCGCAGTGCGTTAAACGGTTATCTGGAAATCGCGGGGCAATCCGCTGAGATGGTCATCGCCAACCAAAATGGCATCACTTGTAATGGTTGCGGTTTCATCAACACCACTCGTGCCACCTTGACCACAGGCCAAGTCTTGTTTGATGGCGCGGGCGGTTTGTCTGGCTTTGATGTGTCCCAGGGTGACATCGCCATTACTGGCGACGGTTTAAACGACACACAAACCCGTGAGTTGGACATCTTGGCGCGCAGCGTTCAGCTCAACGCCAAACTCTGGGCCGATCAAGCCACCATCATCACCGGTGACAATCGCATTAACTACCAAGACAAGTCGGTGACGGCGCGCTCCAATGATGAGCGGGAAACATTCGCCTTGGACGTGGCGGCCATTGGCGGTATGTACGCCAATCGCATTCATTTGATCGGCACCGAGCGGGGTTTGGGAGTCAACCTCAACGGCGAAGTCAAAGCCGTTGAAGACATGACTTTGGACACCCAAGGCAATATTGTCCATCGTGCCACCTTAAGTGCGGATGAGATGCAAATTCAAGCCAATGCTTTTGAAAATAGCGGTGAAGTACTGGCCAATCGCATTAATATCAAGACGACAAAAGGCCTTGTTTCTAGCGGCGCAGACGCCGCCATTCAAGCCACTGAATCCATTCGGTTAGAAGCGCAAGCCTTAAAGAATCAAGCAGGTGCCAAGTTACTCAGTCAAAATGGCGATATTCATTTAATAGCAGACAGCCTGACCAACCAAGGCACTATTGCTGGTCACACCCTTACCGTCACCACAGACACGCTCAACAACACAGGGGAAAATAGCCAGATCTTTGCCGCGGAGCAGTTGACGCTGACCACCACGGGGGATCTACGCAATGATGATCAGGCGTCCATTGCGTCGGACAAGGCGCTCACCATCACAGCGCAAGGACAATTAGACAACCTCACTGGGGCCATTGAGTCCTTAGCAACGCTAGATATAACCGCGAGTAGTTTGAGTAACACAGGTAAAATACAGTCACAAAACGATGCGTTAACCCTAACGACAGGGCTGGTAGACAACCGAGGTACCTTGGTGGGTAAAGGCATCACGATTAATGCCAATGAACTGAACAATCGCACTGCGAACGGCCAAATTTACTCGACGGATAATCTGGATCTGACCCTTTTAGGGGATTTTGTCAATACAGACCAAGCCTTGATGCATTCTGAGGGGAACTTGAGGGTAGAGGCACAGGGTAATCTGACTAACCACAGTGTCATTGAATCGGTGGCGGCCGCCACCTTGAACAGTAAAACCGTGACGAACAATGGCCGTATTGTGACGCAGAATCAAGCTTTAACCATGACAGCGGACAGCTTGAACAATAAAGGGATGATTTCAGGGCATGGGGTGTCAGTGACCGCGGGTTCCATTGTTCACGATACATCGGCGAGTAAATTACTCTCGACAGGGGACTTGACCCTTAACACGGATCAAGATTTTTACAATCAGAATGGCGCGACAATCAAAGCCAATAATTTGTTATCCCTTGAGACCAAAGGCCATTTTTATAATCAATCAAGTTTTGAATCCGACAACGACATTCACATTATCGCGCAACAGGTCAATAACAATGACAATGGCGAAATTTTTGCTGAAAATGGCACGTTAGACATAGACGCTTCCGCCAGCCTGTCCAATACCGGTGGCATCGCGGCGAATAAAGTGGATATTGATTCTGCTTCGTTGAGTAACAATGGCAGCAATGCCCTGATACTCGGCCGAGATGACTTATCCATCGTCACCCATGGGGATATTAATAATGAAAATGGTGGCGTACTCTACAGTTTTAATAGCGGTAACCTAACCACCGATGGCACCTTGTTAAACAGCTCGTCGACTATAGAGACGGGGGGCGACCTGACCATTAATGCCAATAAACTGGTGAATAAAAAACGCGTTTTTAGTGTCAAACAAAATGTCAATTCGACCACGCATAATGGTGTCAGTATTGCTAGACCAAGTGGTTATTACAATGCCAAACGAAACTACACTCAAACCGTTACCAGCCACACAATCACCGCCGACAGTGATCAGGCGTATTTATTGACAGGTGGCAATCTGACCATCAATGCGTACATTGATAATTTATATTCCACTATTAGCGCAGGCAAAAACCTTACCTTCAATTCAGCAAAGTTAAATAATGTCAGTTCCGTGGTGACCAATAGAAACGTTAAGACGGGAACCGATTATTTATACCGGAAATGGAAGGAGTGTAAGCGAACCTGGTATGGTAAGAAAAAGTGTAAGACGAAATATGAGACAAAAACCCGTGGCTACAACAGTGCTTCATCCTCAAATCAAACCTTAGCGGCGGCCACCTTTACAGCGAATGGGACTATCAGTGGTAAAGCGGGTGAGGTGAATAATGTGGGTTCAGTTGAGGCTGTATCTGGTAGCACTGCTGATGGCGAAAACGATTCTGGATTCAATGAGAACACCTTTGGTATAGATAAAGAGAAAATAGGCGACGTAACGCCTCGTAAGAATGACATTTTTCAAAACATGGATTTAGATGATATCATTGAAAGTGCTTTGTTCTCTGCGTCCCAGAATCCAGATTCTGGGCACCTGATTGAAACCAATCCCTTGTTCACCAATTACAAAACCTTTGTTTCCTCTGATTACATGCTCAACAAAATGACCGGTGATGGCCAAGGGAGAACGGGCAAAACCGCCTCGCGCCTTGGGGATGGCTATTTAGAACAACAATTGGTGCGTCAGCAAATACTCTCGTACACAGGACAACAAACCTTACCCGATCAGGCGGACATAGAAAAAACCTATGCGACCTTGATGGACAATGCCTTAGACGAATATGAAAACCTGCAATTAAGCGCGGGCGTAGAATTGAGTGCTGGACAAGTGGCCAAGCTAAAACAGCCCATCGTGTGGATGGTGACTAAGACAATACAAACGCCGTCTGGCCCGCAACAAGCTTTGGTTCCTAGGGTCTATTTCCCGAACACTTGGGACATGAAATTACGCCCAGATGGTTCTTTGATCGCTGCCAATAACATCGACATCCAAGTGGATAATGAGGTGGTGAATTCAGGGGCCATGATGGCGAGTGTGGACATGTCTTTACAGGGAGATAACATCACCAACCGAGGTTCCATCAAAGCAGGTGGTAACGCTAATCTGATAGCAAACAAAGACATTACTAATTCAGGCAGTATGCAAGCCAACGGCACGCTCAGTCTGGTGGCCGGTGGCAACATCACTAGTGAGACGCAGAGCCAAACCATTAAGACCCAGTCGGGGGCTTTTGCCAGTACACAAACCTTGGTGGGGCAGACGGCCTCTCTTTCTGGCGGCAACATCAGCCTTAATGCCGGTAATAACATTAACCTGATTGCCAGTGATGTGAAGGCTGACAATGAAGTCTTAGCTCAAGCAGGTAACAATTTTACCCTCGCCAGCTTGGCGGTCACTGATAGCAATAGAGCGAGAAACGATTACGATGAGTCCAGTACTGAACATCAAGTCAGCTCCCTATCGGCGAGCAGCCTTCAACTCAGCGCGGGCAATACCTTTACCAGCCAAGGCGCTCAGCTGGCAGCGCAGGAAGACCTGACCCTAGCCGCCAACAACATTGACCTCTTGGCCGTCAAAGACACCAAGGACGCCTATAGCTTTGTTGGTAGGGGTGGGAATACCACCGAAAAACGCAACCATAACGAAAGCATCACAGGCACCGACTTAAGCGCCGGCGGTGCCTTGACTCTGGTGAGTCAGAACGACATTTTCTCCAAAGGCTCCACTTTAAGCAGTGGCGAAGACCTGACCATAGCCGCTGGGGGCGATGTGGTCTTGGCCACAGAAACCGCGCACAACTCCTCTTATCAGCAAGTGAAGACGAAAACCTCTAGTACTTGGGGGTCTTCTAAACGCTCCACCACGACGACCAGTTCTGAAAGCCTGACCAATCAAGGTACTACGTTGAACTCAGGCGGTGGACTCAACATCGTCTCTGGTGCGGACGTTCTCTTAGTGGGCAGCAAAGCGTCTGCCGAAGGCGACATCAGTGTGCAAGCAGCAGGTGACATTGAACTGCTCAGCGCGGTGGACCAAAGCTCTCAACGCTACCAGCAACAGAAAAAAGGCACCTTTAAGGTCAAAGCCAAAGACCAAGGTTCCATCAAACAAACCGCCGTCACCAGTGACCTTATTGGCGGTGGCAACATCAGCCTAGACAGTGGCAGCAACATCACT
>NZ_JBSWYU010000027.1:0-7115 GCF_056161265.1 Marinomonas sp. ABL3_031 | reverse complement strand
TTGACCAAGGAAGAGTTCTTTGCGAGTCTTGCGGCGTTTGCTGGTAAATTCGGTGTCAGCGAAGGAAAGCCGGCTCATAATCGGTAGGCGTCGTAGTTATCTTAAGTCGGCGAGATTACAATCTCATGTTACCGACTTATTCGCATGTTCCTTAGTTAGAGAGTTTGAGAAGAAAATAAGCGATTATTGCAAAACGTAGAATCTTCACAAACAGAACTGCACCATCAACACTAGACGATATGTAAAATGACTTTGCTATACCTAAATTAATTGTTTGCTAATTTAGCAATGTCTCTGGCACGATTTTGCCCTATTAGGTGTTAGCCAAAATCATTCATTCAATCATAGTTAGCCCAGCTTACCTTAGCTTTACTCATACCAGCTATGTGCTGAGAAATGATGGCTAAAGCAAATTTTAAAAATTCAAAGCCCGTAATGGCAGTCTGCCAAATATTAAATTATTTGCATATTTAGGATTTGTAATCTTTACTTTTTTCTATGGATTTAATTAGCAGCATATAAGGACACAAAATGAAAAGCTCAACTGGCGATATCAACAAACAGTGGTCTGTTACCAATAAAACAAGTGGATCTGTTACAGCTATCAGTGCAGTCTCATCAAACAGCAACCCTTCGGGAATGATTTATGAAATGGGACTAAGTTATTTACCGACTGACAAGCAAAACAACACACTACCTAGCGGAGAAACCACGAATGTGACATTAGATGGTCAAACCTCCTCTGGTGACTACCAATCAATCTATGACGTTATTTTTGCTCAACCTTCCAATGCGTTTCCCGTCGATGATACCTCTGCAGAGCTTCCGATTTTGGGCGATAGCTACCCAGCATATGCGATCCCATCTTCTGCTAATGATGCAATGAAGAACAGTTACAACTTCTTTCGTATGATTCAGGCTTACTCAACATCAACGTTAGCCAATAACTTTCATCAATCGCTGAATAAAGAACAAAGCAATCAAAGTCAAACCAGCCCATCCTCCAGTAACCCGATCGATGTATTTTTCGCTAGCACTAAAAACTATCAAAACTGTACCGCGGTCACCTACGCAGCCGTTCTTAGTTACTCACAAACATTCGCAGGTGCTTCCGTTGGTTTTGTTTCAAATTACACCTTTTATTTGTACAGCGCTAGCTCGGACAAAGTCAGTGAAGCGGGAACGGTCAGTTTCGATCTGAATAATGTTAAGTCTCCTTTCGACCTCTCCGATAACAATGCTGGCTATACCATTGTATTTAAAGACTCTAATGGAAAAACTACACCTCTGTTTTACAATCAAGGCCAATTCGTTTCTGACGTAAAGTCGGACCTCCCTGACATCTGTCTACAGATCACTTGGGCTTCAAAGAATCAAGTCAATGGCACCAAAACATCCCCAAATACCATTGTGCCCATTATGGCCGGTTTCATTAACGGCGTAAAAGCAACGGGGACCGCGACCAAACAAGATCTTTCTAGTGGTAAAAGTATATGGGGCTGGCCATCGACTGTCACGGGTTGGTTTGGCTTAGTCATGGGCGTTGGTGGCGTTATCATGTTCGGTGACTGGATCATTCAAAAGTTCAGAGCGAAATCCAAAGCCAGAGCGGAAACCGAACGAGCAAACAATGAGCGGCAGATAACCGACGAACAAAACCAAGCTCTTAATGAGCGAATTGACAACCTGGCCGCAGAAACGGCTAAGAACAACCAAGCTATTCTGGATAGACTGCAATCAGGCGAGAAATTTAGTCAGGATCTTAGCGCGGTTGACAATCAAGTCACCAACGCTTTAAACGACGTTAATCTCAGTGATGCTCAAGCGGTGATGGAGATGCAAATAGCAGAATACTCGGATCAAATTGGCGTCATTGCCGAGTATGGCGTGACAAAAGAGCTGGGAAAAGCATCTTCCACTGTGCGTGAGGCGGCGAAAGACGTTAAAAATGCGAATACTCCCGATCAAATGAAAGCAGCTCGCGATAAGTGGGACCCTAAATTAGAGGAGGTTCAAAACACCGTCAACGACCGCGTGGAATCACTTGGTAACGAAATTTCAGCACAAACAAGAAATGACATCAATGCGTCCAAGGAGAACCTTAAAGACCTCTCTGAAATTCAGGAGTCACTTGAAGAGCAGCAAAAGCAAGAAGAGGAAGGCAATGCTGACGAAGATTCCGACTTCGAAGGTGACTTCGAGTAAAAAGCAGAGCCTCTTCCTTGTTTTGGGGAGAGGCATTGGTATTTCAAGATTTCTTATTGTTGGAGAAAGCGCATGTCAGATACAATTCAAAACCTTGTTACTATAATCAATGACCTGTCTGAAGACCTGGTTGTTTATACCACTATAGATAATAGTCATATTGATCCGAACACGTTAAAACCGGAAGACTTTCAACAAACCTACACCCAAATCGGAACGGTGAAAGGTAACGCCTCAGCAAGCATTAACATAGGAGAAGCGCTTGCCAGGCTTGTATTTACAAGAAGCAGCGATCAGTTCCCGGTCGGGCTGTGGGTTCCCAATATTCTCGCGCCGAGTGGCACTCAGTCATATAAAGTAACCAGTGAGTCAGAAGAGTCCAGCAATCAGGCATGGGCTTTTTACAAGACGTATATCGCAGAGCCATACTGCCCTGTTGTTTTGCAGTTCAATGAGATATTGCTCAACGCCGACAATATAGAAACGCTCAACACGCAGATAGATGACTTTTTTAACTCTACGCCTTACAAAGGCTGCTCGTATTTTGCTTTTTCTATCGTGAGTTATTGGGCTCAAAACTACCTGTATGGTTGGTCTGGTGTCTATTATGCCTACGAAAAGCCTAGTGACGATCTTGGCTATGTCTTTCCAGACGCACTATCGGCAACCATTTCGATCTCCAAAGGCGTTGCCACCTACACTCCAAGTGACGGCTCTACTCAGCAAACTCTTATCTATAAAAATGGGAACCTAAGTTCAGCTGGTGCCTCATCGTCATCCGGAATTGTACTCACCGGTATCTATCGTGAGTTTGCATGGGAAGATAAGCCTAGTTCATTCGGTATGTGTTGGCTAGGTAAAAAGAATGGCAACTCACTCATGGCTCAACCTTATTTGGGACCAAACGTTCCTTGGTGGGTAATTTCATATGATTTGGCCTACACCTCTTACTTGGGCATTCAAATTTACATGATGGGAGAGATGGCGGCGACGATACTGAAAAGTATACCTGGCGGCATTAAAGCGCTCACCAATCAAGCTAAATCGCTATACAAGAGCCTCGCAAACCGCTTTCAGAGTAGTAATGAGTCAGCAAATTTTGAGCCAGAAGGTGTTGATGACCTCGACCCTGTAAATGTGGATATTGACGTCGATGTCGATGTTGATACCGACATCGATGTCGTGCAAGATACCGATGTGGATGTGGATGTCGATGTCGATATTGATGTCGACATCGTCTTTGTTGACGTGGATGTGGATATTGATATCGACATCGATGTCGTCCAAGACGTCGATACTGATGTGGATGTCGATGTAGACGTTGATATAGATACTGACATTGATGTCCCTTCGGGTACCGTTGACTCCTCTCTCTCCAAGTTAGGTCAATGGGTTATGAAAAAAGGATTTCCATTCCTAGCCAAGAACCTCTCCATCATGTTCGCTTTCCAATCCGCCAGTAAGTTGCTTTCGGTATGGAGAAAGGCGGGTGAAGAGAACCTATATAACCAAGCGCCACAGCAAGCTTCTGCTACAGGTATGCTGGTGAACTACATGCTCAATGACAAAAACAACATTGAGACACGTTGGCAAACGTTTGCAGACTGGGTTCAACAAGCCAGCCCTACTTTTCCTGAGCAACAGATGCTTATCGCTAATATAATGATGACCTCAAATCCCACTGCAGACAAAGCCCTCCAAGAATGGAAGTGGCCTGAATCAAACGAAGATAATCTTATTAATCGAATGGTCGCTGCAGGCACAGGGACCAATCAATATAAAGCTTACTTGACGTTGTCAGATGCAACTTATGACAACAAACCGTTGCCAATCAAAGTAGGGTGCGGCGTCGCGAATCGATATCTTACAAAGATCTCTTCCTAGCAGTGGGTGAATGATAATTATGAATGCATTAAATCAAGGAATTCGTTTTCCTGAAAAAAAAGAACGAAGCGAAGCGTGGGAAGCGCTAGTCAAAGAGATTGTTGCAGACGATTTTCACAATTCATCCGGCGAGGAAGCTTCACCTTCTCAAACGCCGGGCCATTTGACCGTCATTGGGTCGGGCATTGAAGCGGTTGGATTTAGTCGTCAAGATGAACGTTGCCTCGAATCGGCGGACTATGTCTTTTATTGTGTAGCGGATCCTGCCACTGTTGTTTGGATCAAGTCCAAGCGGCCTGACGCTCACGACCTATACGTATTATATGACGACAACAAACCCCGATATAAAACCTACATGCAAATGACTGAAGCCATGCTTCACTATGTCAGAAAAGGCAAACAGGTAGTTGGCATATACTATGGGCATCCCGGTGTCTTTGTTCTTTCGACTCATCGAGCGATAGAAATTGCACGCAGAGAAGGTCATCGAGCTGACATGAGGCCCGGCATCAGTGCATTAGATTGTCTCTGCGCCGATTTGGGAGTGGATCCTAGTACTCCAGGTCTACAAACATTTGAAGCGAGCGATATGCTTATTCGAGATAAAAAGCCGGATACTTCTTCGCATGTCGTATTGTGGCAGGTTGGACTGATAGGCGAGCTTGGTTACCGAAGAATTGGATACCTGAATAAAAACTTCAATATACTGCTTGACTACCTAACGGAGTTTTATGGCACTGACCATATCATCACAAATTACATCGCCTCTCGGTATCCCGGAATTCCACCAACCATCGAGCGATATAAGATAAGAGACCTATACAACCCCGAACTACAGAGCAAGGTGACGGGGATATCGACGTTTTATATAGCACCAAAAGACGTCCGAGCGGTCAATGTCGAGCGGGCGATTCAGCTCGGCATGATTCAACCCGGGGATAAGCCACGTTTCCCTGACACACCGTTAAGGAAAATTGCTCAGTATTCAATAAAAGAGAAACGAGCCCTTGACGAACTGGAGGAGTTTCAAGTTCCCCATGGCTATAAATGGCAAGAAGATACCATACCTGCACGATTTATTTTGAAACTACTTGAAGATCCAGACCTGCTTCAACTTTATGAAACGCAGCCTAGTGCCGCACTGCAACTACCCTACTTCAAGGAAATGTCAGAGCGCGAACATCAGTTAATGTCAAGCCGGGATGCAGGGCAGGTACAAATAGCCGCTAAAGGCTTACACGCTCGCTCAGAAGGTAACATCGCGCTTCTAAATGAAATTGTGGCAAGTACTAGACTTGCGCGGCAGATAGCCAAAGCAACGAGTATCGAAGACCTTTACCAGTTCGTAAACAAAGAGTCCATCAATATCGATAGCCTGCCTCAAGACATCCATCGCTTTAATAGTCGATCGGCACATCTCTGGAGCGGAGTTTATTACGATGCCAATTCAGAGACATTAATTTGTATTCTAGCGCCACATCAAGGCCCTAATAAAATCGTACTCACAATAAACGGCGAACCCATTCATCGCGCCAATTTCCGTCAAGGATGCCTTTATTGGAAAGCAAACGCTACCAACCACACTGCGGGTGTCATTCGTTTCGCTAGACTCAGTGCCACTCACACCGTTGCAATCGGAAGTATTTCTGCCAAAGGTGGCACCGATTACACCAATGGCAGAATAGAGGCTGTCGGCATCATGCCGTTCGCAAAAAGCTCAACCGAGACAATGAGAAAAAGTGTCCTGCTCACTCAACATATGAAACAAGAGCTAGCAGGAAGCTATCTATTGAGGCATTCAACGGTTGACAGCAGACCGACAATACACCAACTCAATTTCGATCGTCTACAAGCAACGTTAAAAGGGGTGAAATATGAGGTTACAGACTTAGGAAGCAACACATTTAGATTGGCCAGTGACAGCGAGAATAAGTCGTCACTAGAGTTAAGGTTTGTCTATGACCCTTTAGCGTCTGCATTCCAGTGTTTCGGTAGTGACACAGCAGGTACGACACTGATGGGAATGAGGCGAGTTGAGTCAGAATCAAGCGCCTTGATTGAGGACGAGTTTGACCTTGGGCTGGCTAATCAACCTCTAGCACAGGTGCGCGCATTTGCACAAATAGGTGCCGATAATGGCGGCATAATGTTTTGTTCAAACTGGCAGAAAATCGCTCAAAGCGGATATGCCACCGCTAAACTTATAGACCTGCTTAATCAAGCCAAATGAGGAGAGCTAGGCCAAAATGAGCAACGGGACAACGAACGTTAGATTCTTCGAAGGTGACACTAAGTTACTCATTCTTAAATATCGCACGAGCCAGCTACCACTCGCTCGTGCGATGCAAAAAGAAGCGTTTTATGGGCTATCGTTGTCCAGGCTGCATCGTCATACACTGGCCGCGAAAAGGAAAAAAGGCGCTATCGAAAGATTGTCTCCGGCAGATATGCACTTTTGGCGAGACAGAATGCGAAATATCGCTAGCGAAGGAGGCTTTTACCAGTTGTACCATCTGTTTGCCAAACGTGCTATTGCTCCCCTTTTTGGGCAGCGCATTTCCTATACCGCCCACCCAGAAATGCGGGTGCATTTGGCCGGGCAATCGGCTTGTAGCGCTTGGCACAACGACGCTGATGTTACAGGTAGGTACGATCAGATCAACGTTTGGCTCCCCCTTGTAGATACCAATGACAGTTCTTGTCTATGGATAGAGACTGAGTATGGCAAGAAAGATTATCGCCCTGTTCCTGTTAAATACGGCGAAGCGCTGATCTTTGATGGAAGTTGCTTAAACCATGGCACGGTAACCAACGATACTTCGGTCACTCGTGTAAGCTTTGATTTCCGATTTTCAGTATTGACACAACCATCCCCAGAGTTATTTGAACGGCTGATAGCTTTAAGACCCAACACATATAAAATTTCAGCATTAGACTAAGGAACGTGCGATTAAGTCCGATTATTAGCACTAAGTCGCAGCTGGCCTGATTCGCTCTTTAATTTACTTAAAACCTCGGTTTTTAGT
>NZ_JBSWYU010000026.1:0-7927 GCF_056161265.1 Marinomonas sp. ABL3_031 | reverse complement strand
GTTAGACTCTCATGAGACTTCAAGTTCTTTTTGAAGCCCCAGCGAGCGCCCACACAAATTATCTGATTATCTATTTTAAAGAGCGTTGCCACTGTATCGTGGCGAGGTCGTGTATAATACGACTTTCTATTTGAGATGCAAGCATTTTTTACAACAAAAATGCCGTTAATTTTATAATTAACGGCATTTCAATGAGTTAACCAAATTGCTTGTTAAACTTATTAAATAAAGTGTTTTTTATTTAATCTCAATAGCCTGAGCTTCGATCTTAGCTTTCCACTCCGCAGGACCTGTGATGTGCACTGACGTGCCTTGTGCATCAACAGCAACGGTTACCGGCATATCGACCACTTCAAACTCATAAATGGCTTCCATCCCTAATTCCGGGAAAGCAACCACTTCGGCTTTCTTGATCGCCTTAGAAACAAGATAAGCTGCGCCACCAACCGCCATCAGGTAAACAGCACCAAACTCTTTGATGGCTTCAATTGCAACAGGGCCACGCTCTGCTTTACCTATCATGCCAAGCAATCCGGTTTTCTCAAGCATAGTGTGAGTAAACTTATCCATACGAGTCGATGTCGTTGGACCAGCAGGACCTACCGCCTCCTCTTTAACGGGATCAACAGGGCCAACGTAGTAGATGAATCGCCCTTTAAGATCTACTGGCAATTCTTCACCATTGGCCATCATTTCAACCATTTTCTTATGAGCAGCATCACGACCCGTTAACATTTTACCATTAAGAAGAACTGTCTCACCCGGCTGCCATTCTTTCACTTGCTCTGGGGTAATTTCATCGAGATTTACGCGACGAACACTATCCCCTACTTCCCAAGTAATCTCCGGCCAATCATCTAAAGAGGGTGGAACAAGATCAGCAGGACCAGAACCATCCAATACAAAATGCGCATGACGAGTTGCCGCACAGTTTGGAATCATAGCCACAGGCAAAGACGCAGCATGAGTCGGGTAATCCATAATCTTGACATCAAGAACCGTCGTTAAACCACCTAAGCCCTGAGCACCAATACCAAGATTATTGACCGCCTCAAAAATCGCTAGACGCAACTCTTCAACTCGATTTTGTGGACCACGCTCTTTTAGCTCGTGGATATCAATCGGTTCCATCAAAGATTCTTTTGCCATTACCATAGCCTTCTCTGCGGTACCGCCAATACCTATACCCAACATGCCTGGCGGACACCAACCCGCCCCCATAGTTGGCACGGTTTTCTTAACCCATTCAACAATGTCATCAGATGGATTCAACATGGCTAATTTAGATTTATTTTCCGAGCCACCGCCTTTAGCAGCCACATGAACTTCAACGGTATCTCCTGGCACCACTTCCATATGAATAACAGCAGGAGTGTTATCCTTGGTATTCTTACGAGCACCAGCAGGATCATCAAGAATGGAAGCACGCAAAACATTATCTGGATGAAGGTAGGCACGACGTACACCCTCATTAATCATATCGGTGACACTCTTAGTTGTTTCCCACTGAACGTTCATGCCGACTTTTACAAAAACGGTCACAATACCAGTGTCCTGACAAATTGGACGCTTACCTTCAGCACACATGCGAGAGTTAATTAGAATTTGCGCCATTGCGTCTTTCGCCGCTTGACTCTCTTCACGCTCGTAAGCTTCATGAACCGCATTAACAAAATCCAGCGGGTGATAATAAGAGATAAATTGCAGCGCATCAGCAACGCTATCAATCAAATCGTCTTCTTTAATAATGCTCATGCTTCTCTCCTGCTGAGTATTATGAATGAATCAAAGATCGAAATGGTAAAAGATGCTGATCAGCAAAGAAAGGTTTAGACGGGGAATTAATGACATATACCCCTTATTCTTATGATGAATAAGAGGTATATTGCAAGAATGATTTTTATTTCAGCTTTTGCTCCTGTGAAGCATTCGGTTTTTGCACAGAATGCTGAATGTATTCTTCCAGAATTTTAGCCGTGAATTGTTCACGCTCAGGCAGCGAAGCAATGCGCTCAGCTTCCCAATTAATTAGACGAATAAAAACAGAATATTTCTTGATAAACTCATAACCGATATCTCGAACACCAACTTCATTGACATCCATTAAATACAAAACTTGCTCAAGATTCTTTTGCGTTTCAAATTGACTCCCCTCACTGGCAGCAAGCAAAAGCCGCTGAATTTGCTGAATTGGATTTTCATTCACTTTAGAATCTTTCTTAGCATGACCAGAAGTTAAAAACTTATCCAACATTTCTTCGGTATAACTTTCCCTTGCCTGCACATCTGTGATTTGAGCAGACTCACGCTCCAACAAACGAATAAAAAGACTCTTATTTTTAATGTCTGAAAACTCCAAGTCCTTCAAAGAAAGACCATTCTCTTCCATGATCTCAATAACTTTTTCATAAGATTCGCCCGCCTCTTCACCAGAGGACACCGCCAACATGAGTTGACGTCGCAATTCGTGCATTATCTTCGCTGCTCGGTAGTCTTCTTTGCGCTGGATATGCTGCTGAAAAGCCTCTTTATTTTGTTCTAACGCCTTACTGACCAATTCAAAACCCTGAATCGCCTCTTGTTCATCACGCAAACGATCCATACGAATCTTATTACAGCTGGCTTCCCAGGCTTCATAAGATTTTGCTCGCGCCTGAAACGCACGCTCTATGGCTTTTTCAAAACTCAACTCAATTCGAGCACGCTCAGAACGCTCAACAATCTCTTCTTGCTCATGCTCGTGTCGTTTTTGCTTTTTAAGTTGAAGATTCTCCCGGGCCAATGACAATTGAGTATGCAAATCATCAATTTCTGATTGCACCTTAGCCTCATCAAAATCGGCTAATTTTTCATACACCTTTGACCAATAAGCATCCTCAGCAAATGGCACACTCGGATCACTGGTGGAATATTGCGTTTTTAACGTTTCACCAAAATCGGATGAAGCCGGACGAAAAGCTTGGGCAGCATCAATAACATTATCATTCAAATTGTTATGTGAGACGGAGTCAGCATCATCAAAACCATTTTTAGACTCTTGCTCACTGTCCATAAAGTCTTCTGAAGCCATTGGCTCAATCACCTCTTCATCAATATTTTGATCATGGTTAGATGTTTGCTCATCCATAATGGCCTCATCACTGATAATAGGCTCTCGTTCAAGAACAGGCTCTCTATCAAAACCGTCTATTTCTTGATGAGCTGCTTCTGTCAACTTTTGATCCATTTCTGCAATATCATCTAAAATGGTTCGAGCTGACTCATAAGCACGATTAGGATCAACGTTTTTGTTTTTCTCACTGAAACGACGTTTGTACACAGAATCCGCCGAAGATGACTTTTTATGTACTGCATCTTTCGCATATTTTGGAGAGCTCCCTCCCCAACTTACACGGTACAACATAGAAGAGTCGCACAGCTGCAATATAGGCAGCTCACGCTGAGCAATAGAATATTGTCTGATCAGAGACTCCGCATGACGAAGGGCAAGATTAGACTCACTGGCGTTACTAGAAGTAGCAAGATTTAACAACTTAACTAACTTCTGTATGGCTTTTTTTCTTCTGCGTGTACTCATAAAGCAAAATCCCGGTCAGGCAAGGTCACTTCTAAGGTTTTAATGGAACAGCATCATTTAATAATACAACTCGGCATCATCACTGGGTAATTGCAAATCATCATTTAGTAATACTTGTACCTTCTGCAAAATCTCAGCCAACTTTTCCTTGGAATAAGGAACGGCAGGAAATTTCCCCCAAATAGGCCCAGGCCAACAAGAATCTGTGTCATAACGCACAATATGATGAAGATGCAGTTGCGAAACTTGATTACCTAGGGCGGCAACATTTAATTTAGTGGCGGTAAAAGCATCATGTAAGGTTTCCGCTAGGAGGCAACTTTCTGCCATTAATGTCTGACGATCCTCCTCAACCAATTGATACATTTCGGATATGCCTTTGCGCCTTGGCACTAAAATAAACCAAGGGAATTGAGCGTCATTAATCAACCTCAATTCACACAAAGAAAAATAACCCACCAATACGGAATCTCGTTGCAGCACAGGATCTAACTGAAACATCTTTACATCTTCCTATTTACAATAAAGCCAATCATAAGCACTATAGCACCCTATTTTTAAAAACACTCGGTGACTCGGAGCTTCCATGACTGATATGCAGTGTGCGATTAATGCACAAGCAAAATTAGCAGAATGCCCACGTTGGGATGAACGCACTCAAACTCTTTATTTTGTTGATATTGATTCCTTTGTACTATACGCCTACGACACACAATCTAAAAGCCTAAAGCAACGTAAATTCGACGAAGAAATCGGTTGTTTTTCGCTAACACAAAACAATGGCTTTATCGCCGCTTTCCGCTCTGGGGTTTACACCTTCAAAGATTTTGATGCTGAGTTAGAAACCTATTGGCTGGCTGATTATGACCAACAAACCACTCGCTTTAATGATGGACGATGTGATGCCAAAGGTCGCTTCTTAGCTGGCACCATGTATTCACCCAAAGATGCTTTTAAGGGCGCTTTACATCAATTCAGCCAAGGTCAACAACGTATCCTTGACCAAGCTGCTTGGACATCAAATGGCCTAGCCTTTTCACCTGATAACAGCATCATGTACTACTCAGACACACCCAACCATGTTGTTTACCAATTTGATTACAACATAAAGACAGGAGAAGCTACCAATAAGCGTGAATTCATTCGTTTCCCTCATGGTAACGGCCGTCCCGATGGTGCTGCAGTGGATGCGGAAGGAAATTACTGGTCCGCTTTATATCAAGGCCAAAGAGTTGTTAAAATAAGTCCAGACGGTGAGATACTTGCCGAATACCCTGTCCCCGCACTATACCCAACCATGGTTGCCTTTGGCGGCCCTGACATGACAACCCTCTTCGTGAGCACTTGTCGAGCGGCACAGAGCGATGAAGAATTACAACAATTTCCTCATGCAGGTGGCATTTTTACACTAGAAACGTCTGTTAAAGGACAAATTGAGCCGCGATTTGCAGGCTAATTTCATTTCATTATCGATTATATAAAGAACATACATACTATGCGCGCAAGCAACTATTTATTCTCTACTTTACGTGATGCCCCAACCGATGCAGTCGTAACCAGCCACCAATTAATGGTGCGTGCAGGTATGATTCGTCAAATATCCAAAGGTCTCTACACCTGGCTTCCTACTGGCGTGAAAGTATTTCGCAAAGTTGAAAGCATTGTCCGTGACGAAATGCAAAAAGCCGGTGCACTGGAAGTTATCATGCCAGGCGTACAACCCGCTGAACTATGGCAAGAATCTGGCCGCTGGCAAAAATATGGTCCAGAATTATTGCGCCTTAAGGACCGCCATGATCGTGACTACTGTGTTGGCCCAACGCATGAAGAAGTGATCACTGAATTGGCTCGTAACGAATTAACCAGCTACAAGCAACTACCTATCAACTTCTTTCAGATTCAGAACAAATTCCGTGACGAAGTTCGCCCACGCTTTGGCGTGATGCGCTCACGTGAATTCAGTATGAAAGACGCTTACTCATTCCACGTTAATTCTGAATCCCTACAAGAAACCTATGATGTAATGCACCAGGCGTATTGCAACGTATTTGATCGCATCGGATTAGACTATCGTCCAGTACGTGCCGATACCGGTAGCATAGGTGGCGCTTACTCCCATGAGTTCCACGTATTGGCAGACTCAGGGGAAGATGACATCGCTTTTAGCGACAGCTCAGACTTCGCCGCCAACGTTGAGCTTGCTGAAGCCATTTGCTTGAAGGAAAAAGCTGACCCTGGAACAGAATCACTGGAAGAAGTCTATACGCCAGATTGTAAAACCATTCAGAAAGTGGCTGATTTTTTGAAGCTAGATGTCACCAAAACAGTTAAAACCATGCTAGTAAAAGGCATGGATGAGAATGAACAAGAAACCATTGTGGCTCTTGTTCTGCGCGGCGATCACAACATAAACGAATTAAAAGTTGAAAAGCTAGAGGGTATTGTTTCGCCATTCGAATTTGCTAGCGAAACTGACATCATCAACAAAATTGGCTGTGCGCCAGGTTCTATCGGACCACAAGGTTTAAAAGAAAAAGGCATTCGCATTATCGCTGATCGCTCAGCGGCCGTTATGTCTGATTTCTGCGCAGGAGCCAACAAAAACGATTATCACTTTACCGGTATCAATTGGGAACGCGATTGCCCTGAATTTGAAGTAGCCGATTTGCGTAATGTGGTAGAAGGTGATCCTTCTCCCGATGGACAAGGTACTATCATAATAAAGCGCGGCATCGAAGTTGGCCATATCTTCCAACTAGGGCAACAATATGCTCAAGCCCTGAACGCTAGCGTTCTTGATGAAAACGGCAAAGCACAAATTATGCACATGGGCTGTTACGGTATTGGCGTATCTCGTATCGTCGCGGCTGCTATCGAACAAAATTTTGATGATAAAGGCATTTTGTGGCCAGAAAGCATCGCCCCTTTTGATGTGGCTATTGTTGCCATGAATTACGACAAATCTGAAGCCGTTCGCGAAGCTTGCGAAACGCTCTATAAAGAGCTAACAGCCAAGGGCCTAGATGTGCTTCTTGATGACCGCAAAGAGCGCCCGGGGGTTAAATTTGCGGATTGCGAATTGCTTGGCATTCCTCATCGCTTTGTCGTTGGCGACAAAGGCTTGGCGAACAACACGCTTGAGTACAAAAACCGTATTCAAGGCGAGAACCAAGACGTCGCCATTGATCAAGCTTGCGACTTCATACTGTCCATAAAGAAATAACCAAAGCAACGCCATTCTTCTGAGTGGCGTTTTTCTTTCAAACAGAACAAGTGATACAAACATGACCACCATTTACCACAACCCACGCTGTTCAAAATCTCGCCAAACCTTGGCTCTACTAGAAGAAAACGGCATTCAAGCTGAAATACGACTCTACCAAAAAGACCTTTTGAGCAAGAGCGAACTTGAACAACTACTCACTCAGCTAAACGTTCAACCAATTGATCTGATGCGCACCAAAGAATCGGTATACAAAGAGCTCGGCTTGAACAAAGAAAGCTCAGATGATGAGCGTATCCAGGCTATGCTTAAAAATCCAAGCTTGATTGAGCGCCCTATCGTTGTTCATAACGGCAAGGCTAAATTAGGCCGACCACCCGAAAATGTACTGGAACTCTTCGCATGAATGCCAGCGCCACACCTTATGTTTTGATCTTGTTTTACAGTCGACATGGCTCTATTGCTGAAATGGCGAAACACATTGCCCGTGGCGTAAATAAAGTAGCAGGGATGGAAGCCAAAATACGTCAAGTGCCAAACGTATCAAGCAATACCGAAGCGAGTGAAGCCGCACTCCCAAAAGAAGGCGCACCCTATTGCACCCTAGAGGAATTAAGTGAATGTACCGGTTTAGCTCTGGGGTCGCCATCCTACTTTGGCAGCATGGCAGCACCACTTAAACACTTCATCGATCAAACCTCGACCTTATGGATGACAGGGCAATTGATAGACAAACCGGCTTGCGGCTTTACTAGTGCCAGCACTATGCACGGTGGACAAGAACAATGCTTGCACAGCATGATCACGCCACTCATTCATCACGGCATGATTTGGCTTGGCCTGCCTTACAAAAACAAAGAACTGATCAGCACCACCAGCGGTGGCACACCATACGGCGCTAGCCATTTGGCCAGCAGCACACAAGAAAGCACCCTAACCTCGGAAGAAAAAGCCCTTTGTGAGGCACAAGGCGAGCGCCTTGCCAAGATAGCACTTAAGCTCAAGCACTAACACAATAAAAAGCACCGCTTTAAAATGAACTGACCCCCAATAGTTGGACATTCCAATTACTGGGGGTCTTTTTATGTCCAAATATCACAGAGAATTTAAACTGTCTTTAGCTAAGC
>NZ_JBSWYU010000025.1:0-11031 GCF_056161265.1 Marinomonas sp. ABL3_031 | reverse complement strand
GACGTGTTAGACTCTCATGAGACTTCAAGTTCTTTTTGAAGCCCCAGCGAGCGCCCACACAAATTATCTGATTATCTATTTTAAAGAGCGTTGCCATCACACTTAAGCAACTTATTTTCCAATAGAAAATGAAGCCCTACCCGTGTCAGCGAGGGCGTATATTAAGGATCTACAGATTTTTAGCAAGTACTTTTTTCAAGTTTTTGAAAATTACTACACCACTTTTCTAAGACATTTTCTAAGACACTTACTTTTTTTCTAAGACACTTACTTTTCCTGCCAAGGATGGGCAAAATCCTGAGGGGCAATTGAAGCAATAAGGCTTGATTCTCCCTTAAGTAAATCATCAGCAACCTCATGAATGGCTGCTCGTAAAGCCTCCATTCTCCGTATCGACATAGTATTACCTTCAAGATTTGAACGTAGGATTTCAATTTGCGCTAACGCGACTTTTTGAGTCGATTCATCAAGCTGACTGGCATGAGCACATAAGGTTGCGATGCTCATAAGCGTTTCAATACGCTTACCCAATCGCTGTAAAGGTAACTGGGCTTGGGTCAATTCCAACTGGTAAGCCACGCTTATTTTTAAATAATGCCATCGACATTGCCGAAGCTGATATTCTGCAAACATAAGATGCGATTTTAATGGGGTAGGTATTTTGTCGTATCGACTAAAGTATTGACTTGGAACCCACTGGCCCAATAAATCAACAAGAGTAAACACTGCGTTTTTAGCAACCCAAGCCTGCAATCGCCAAAAGCCAGCATTCAATATAAGTGACAACAAGACTTTTGAGACTCTTATTGGCGATTGAATAAAACGACCTAGTGACAATTTCAATATGCGCTTTTCTTTGCTAACAGCTTGCCCATGCTTATCAGCATTTACTTTTTGCATTATGCCCAATAAGCCTGCCATGCAGTTTTCAGTGAATGACTTAGTTAAATCTCTGACCATGCCCAATCGAATCAGATCATCTTCCCCTTCAACGATACCGAATGCATGCGCTGTCGCCCTAATATCTGATATACGAGAACCTTTATCCAAACTACGCCCGCCCATGACTCTTTCACAAGCGATCAAGGAATCTAATAAAGACTGAGCACTGGCAGATTTGGTGATATCCCTTAACCCAGCCAAATCCACTTTATTTTGATCCTGAGCTAAAGCCAGATGAGAGAGTGCTTGTGCTGTCAAAGCACCTCCCAACATTTTTGCTAACGCCAATCGAGGCAGCTCATGCTTAATGACCTTACCACCCACACCTTCTCTTTGTTTAGCGTAATGCACTGCATCTGCCGCCATCATACGTTGGAAACCAGCCGCTTGAGCAGCCAACATGCAACGCCCCATTCTTAGACAGTAAAATAATACCTCTACGCCATTGCCTAAAATTTCTTGCTCATAAGGAATAGGGAAGTTATGAAAGTGCACTCTAGAGTTAATATTCTGTGTAAAAGCACTCACATTGGAGCTTTGACAGTAAAAAGAATATTCGCCTTCAATGTCTTCTTTTGGTAACTCAGTCACAAACAAGGCCAACTCTTTGCTATTTTTTCCCTTTCTGGCCACAATCGCCATCAAACCACCATGAGTGGCACTGGTAATATAAAGTTTATTGCACTCCCCTTCTGCGAAAAGTCGCCAGCAGGCATTGTCTTTGTCTTCTTCGACATAGGCTTTTACTCGCTTGGCATTTACTCCTACGCCCACCTCAGTCAAAGCAAAAGCAATTAACTGTCCACCACTTATCTTTGGTAAGTATTGGTTCTTTTGACTCTGTGTACCGTAACCCAGTAACGCACTAGAACCTATGGTTAATTGCCCTGAAATCTCAACCGACAAAGCTCCCAACCCATTGGCAGCGAAATCTTCGGTTAAACAAGCAAATTCACTGTAACGCTTACCTTGACCAGCATATTGAGTAGGCACAGTAAAACCATAAGCCCCTTCAACAGCAACCGCATTACGCAATGTTGAAGTAATTTTGCCATCTTCGCCAAAAGCGTCATCTTGCTCGATACACGTTAGCCCAGCTTGTAAGATACGAGCAGCTTCTGGCGTACAGGATTGCTTCATGTTGTTAACACCAGACAGCAACTCTTCTATTTTTGGTTTAGGCCCATAAATCATACGCTGAAGTAAGCTGGATTGGTTAGTTGCAAGATGACGTCCAGCAGCATCAGCTGCTTGCTCCAACGCAGCCACATCTTCAGCTTGCGCATGATCTCCAGCAGCCTTAAGCGCTTGCGCTGAAATGGAAGTGCGTGAATCATTTGGCATTGTCTACTCCTCACTTTTTTTTTATAAAGTTACGAGAGGAATAGCAGGATAGGAATAGCAGGAAATGACGACATTAAATGCAAATAGTGCCAAAACACCACTTTACGCATCTTAATCTAATACTAAGAACGACGATATTGCTCCCTATAAGCACTCGGACTGAAGCCAGTCCAACGTCGAAATGAACGAGCGAATACCGCCGCATCCGAGAAGCCAACTTTCTCCGCCACTACTGCAATCGGAATAGCCTCTTGCAGCAACCAATAACTGGCTCGGTCTTGACGCATTCTATCTTTGATTTCTTGAAAAGATGTGCCTTCTTTTTTTAACTTACGAATCAGTGTTCTACGTGACATGTGTAAGCTTTTTGCCGCCTCATCAATATCAGGAAAACCGTCGGCAAAAGCACGACTCAATAAAGCGCGTAAATCACTAGTCACACTAATGTCCCCTGGCTGCTTTAAAAAGAGCTCAATGGGACAGCGCTTCATATAGGCTTTCAGCGCATCCAAACTTTGGACATTTTGACGGTCCAAAAAATCTCGACCAAAAACCAACCTTAACGTCGTTTGCTTAAAGATACGTTTGCAAGGGTAAAGCTTTGCATAATCATGATATTGAGGTTCAGCATAAGGGAAATGCACTGCCATCAAAGGAATACGCTCTTGAATCAACCAAGAAGCATAACTGTACCAAGCTAACAAGGTCATATCGGCAAAAAGATGATCAGAGTCCAATTCAAGATTCGTAAATTCAAATTCCAAGACGGCACTGTTGCCCTCTTCTATTAAGGCCATTTTATAGGCGTCGGACACCATATTGTAGAAACGACAAGCGAGTTGAAGGGCTTTACCCAAGGTTGCTTCATGCACAGTGGCACGGCCCATCATAAAAAAGGCTCCGGCAGGCAAGGGCGCACTGGCCAGCCCCATGGCTTCGTCTTGCAACAAATTCCAAATACCCTCGACAATACCTGCTAGCTTTTCGATTTCTATCTCAACATTCACATCATCAATCACGCTTGGCGACAAATCTGCCTGTTTAAATAGCGCATCTGCGTCCAAACCTTTTGCGAGCGCCAAATGATACAAACGACCTATATAATGATTTGATGTGGTTAAGGTTTGTTTATCTCGAGCCATAAGTTTTCCTTTAACAAGCAATTCCCACTTTATATAACATACGCTCTAAAAAGGCGTCGCCAATACAAAAAAAGACGCCGAAGCGTCTTTTCACATCATTAAAATACCTTACAAAGTAAACAAGTGGTGCTTTTTCTTACCCAGTTTGACTAAGAAAAATTTACCATAGTAACCTTTATCAGAAGAGAAGATATCAACAGCAGACATATTGTCATCCATACCTTTCGCTTCGCCATTCACAAATACTGAATTACGCTGTAGCGCATCTTTTACTTGTTTACCAGAAGCCGCCAAGCCTGCTTCAGCCAACAAACTGGTCAAAGGCGTTTCCGCAAGGTTAGCATCAGCAAGAGAACTACTTGGCAAACCATCTAATTGAATTTGCTCAAGATCTTGTTCACTCAACTGATCCGCTTTACCACTGAATAGCGCTTGAGTGATACGCTCAGCAGCGGCCAAGCCTTCTTCACCATGTACCAAACAAGTTGCTTCACGAGCCAAGATAGACTGCGCCTGAGGTTTACCAGTGCTTTCTTTATCTGCCTGCTCAATGGCATCAATGTCTTCCATACTAAGGAAAGTAAAGTACTTAAGGAATTTATACACATCGGCGTCCGCCGTGTTCATCCAAAACTGATAGAAAGCGTATTGCGAGGTTTTCTTCGGATCCAACCAAACAGCACCCGATTCCGTTTTACCAAATTTAGTACCATCGGACTTGGTTACCAAAGGCACTGTCATGCCAAAAACTTGCGATTGATTTTGACGGCGGGAAAGATCAATACCACCCACTATGTTACCCCATTGGTCACTACCACCAATTTGAATTGTACAATCGTATTCGCGATTTAACTCGGCAAAGTCCATACCTTGCAACAAAGCATAAGAAAACTCAGTAAAAGAGATGCCTGCTCCTTCTCGATTTAAGCGCTGCTGTACGGATTCTTTATTGATCATGGCATTTACTGAAAAGTGTTTACCAATATCACGAAGGAAATCCAGTACATTCATGCTGCCAGCCCAATCTAAATTATTCACCACACGAGCTGGATTCGACACACCATCAAATTTCACAAATTGACTGACTTGACCACGGATTTTTTCCGCCCATCCAGCCACCACATCAGAAGTATTTAACTGACGCTCTGCCGCTTTAAAACTAGGATCGCCAATCAAACCTGTGGCACCACCAACTAGGGCAATTGGATTGTGACCGGCATCTTGAAAACGCTTCAATACTAACAAGGGTACAAGGTGACCCAAATGTAGACTGTCAGCAGTGGGATCAAAACCACAATAAAGCGTACGACTGCCACTCGCCAAATGAGATTTTAGCTCGTCTTCTGAGGTCATCTGCGCGATCAAACCACGAGCTTGCAAGTCGGTTAAAAGGTCGTTACTGCTTACTGTCATTTTTTAGATCCACTTCTAATAGAGTTAATTTCGTCAAAGCATTCAATTATAAAAGTAATATTGGTACGATTACAGAGCTTTAATAAAGAATTTTAGGTACGTATTTTGATTAAATTTCTACCCACTAAGCACCTACTTCTTATTGCTGTGGTATGCGTCTTCTTGGCTATTGTCCTAATTGCTATTCCAGCAGACGAAGCTGTTGACGAAACACCCTTTTCTATCGATGCCAACCTACAAATGGTGGATCAATCTGAAATTAGCTTATCAGAACAGCAAGAATTGACGCCAAAAAGTCATATCATGCCGTCCATCACCAATACCGGCATTATTTCTGGCTACGATGTGCCTGCGCCTGAAAACCTTATAAAAAAGAATAGCCCAGCCACTTTTCAAGATCATTCTATTACCGTAAATGCCGGAGACTCTTTATCAAAACTGCTTTCCAGCAAAGGCATCAACCCCCAAGATATATACAAATTGTCTCAGGCGGACAAAAAACAAAAATCCTTACGGCACATGATGCCAGGTCAAGTACTTAACTTCACCACCAATGAAAAGACCGGTGAGCTCACCAAATTAACCTTGATACAAAACCATTTAGACAGCGTCACCTTTGAACGCCAAAACAATGCGTTTAAACGCAGCGCTATTTCGCGCACGCCAGACATAGTACATACTTACAAGGAAGCCGAAATCAACAGCTCTTTATTTGTTGATGGTCTAAAAGCGGGCATCAGCCAGCCTCTCATCATTGAAATCGCTAATATTTTTGGCTGGGACATAGACTTCGCATTAGACATTCGCAAAGGCGATAGTCTAAGCGTGCTTTACGAAGAAAAATTCCTCGACGGAGAAAAAATCGGTAACGGCAATATCATAGCAGCGCAATTCATCAATAATGGTCGTACCTTTCAGGCCATTCGCTTCAAAACAAAAAAAGGCGCTCATTACTACACACCAGATGGCTTAGCAATGCGTAAAGCTTTCATTCGGACTCCCGTGGATTTCTCTCGCATCTCATCCAAGTTTAACCCAAACCGATTGCATCCAATTTTCAAAACCAGTCGACCGCACCGTGGTGTGGATTATGCGGCGGCGAGTGGCACACCCGTCAAAGCCGCTGGCGACGGAAAAATATCTTTTGCTGGCAAACAAAATGGCTATGGCAATGTCGTCATCATAGATCACGGACGTGGCTACCAAACTCTTTATGCACATTTAAGAAGCTTTGCTCGTGGCACCAAACGTGGCGCGAGAGTGAAACAAGGCAAGATCATCGCCTATGTTGGACAAACAGGCTGGGCAACAGGCCCCCACCTACATTATGAATTCCGTATCAATGGCATACATAAAAACCCTGTTACCGTAAAACTGCCTAACGACGATCCTATGCCGAAGAGTGATCTGAAAAAGTATTTGCCTTATGCACAACAAGTGATTGCCACATTAACCAATTCACATTCACCCTCTTTTGCTCGTAAATTGGCAGCACTTAAACAATAACAGGACAAACAGATTCTCATGAACAGACACAAAAAAAGCAGCCTAAGCTGCTTTTTTAATGAACGACAAGAGGTTAATACTTAATTACAGTGCACCGTTAACGAATTCAATCAATTGAGATTTAGAGACAGCACCAACTTTGGTTGCCGCTACTTCACCACCTTTAACAACAATCAAGGTTGGAATACCACGAACATTGTACTTAGGTGCTGTTTCTGTGTTTTCATCAACGTTCAACTTAACCACTTTCAATTTGCCCGCATACTCATCAGCAACATCTTCAAGAACAGGCGCAATCATTTTACAAGGGCCACACCAAGGTGCCCAAAAATCAACTAGTACAGGCACATCAGAGCTCAATACTTCTTCTGCGAATTGAGCGTCGGTGATTTGGCTAATATTCTCACTCATATACTTTTCCTTAAAAATCTATATTGGATCAATGAATGCGGCCTAGTGTAACACTAAATCACTAGGGTAAAAATCGCTTCGCTTTAATTAACTTAATACAAAAAAACTATAGTGCTAATGATTGAATAGCGGAAGGCAACTCCAATAAAGAATGGACTTCAGCGTGAGAACTTGTCCCCCAATCTTCCGCCCAGCGACGCGCGCCATGTCGGTTAAACCAGATACTTCTGGCGCCTGCATTGGCTGCACCTTGTACATCATCAATAGGGTGATCGCCTATATGTATCACTTGTTCTGGAACCACACCAGCCTGAGTCGCGGCGTGCAAAAACAACTGAGGTTCAGGCTTGGCAACACCAACATGTTCAGCACGTATCGCAAATTCAAAATATCGTCCTAAGCCTACATAAGGATGGTAAACATCAGCATTGCCATTGGTAATCACAGCAAGACGATAATCTTGAACAAGTTCGCTCAACACTTCATTCACATGAGGAAACAGATCCACTTTTTGGCGCCACTCACAAAAATGCGCTAGAGCAGATTGTGCAACTAAATTGGCTTCTTCACTCGGTAAACCAAATGATTTCAACACTTGCTGATACATTTTTAGACGTAAATTGGTTAAGTCTGCCGACAACTCAGGTTGTTTATTAAGTATCTGCTGACGAACCGTCAGCTGATAGTCACCACCGAAGTCACGATAAAAGCCGGGGAAACGCTCCTCAAACCAAGACTCCATAGCATATTCTGCGCGAGTAATAACCGGCATTACATCCCATAACGTATTATCAAGATCAAAGGTAATCAGAAGACTCATGGCACCAACCTCAATAAAATAGCACTTAACAAGTCGGCTAAATGCTGCAAAAAGAAAGTGCCCTTTTCTTTATCAAAGGCAGTGGCCTTTTCAGACCCAAGCACCAACACACCCCGCTTTTCCAAATCACCACCCGCACGCGATAACAAAGGTAAAACCGCAACCGATTGAACTGTCTCTGCATCATCAAACAGATAAGCCATTTCTGCGGCTGGCAAAATACCACAATAACACTCTGTCATCTTAATGGTAAAAGGCATTCGATTATCTGCCTCATCAAGACTTAACGAGCGCAATGCACTATCAGGATGCTCATCAAATAATAGTAAAGTATGGAAAGAGACTTCAAAATCATCTCGTACCATGTCATCCACAGCCACCGCCAGATCATCTAAACTACGGCAATTCAAACCTGCTAAGATAAGGCGTCGACTTTTTTGCATGGTCGACTCATTTTCACGGGCGACCTCTACCAAGCGTTCAAACTGACTACGATACTGCTCAGTCGATTTCCGCAAATGGTCAACCTGATATTCCAATAATGAAATCGCTCGTCCATTCACAGGATGAGGAATGGTAAGATCATCCAATATCTCGGCATTACGTACAAAAAAATCTGGGGTACTGACTAAATACTGAATGACTTCCTCTTCGCTCATACCACTGCCTATAGGTAAATTTGACCTTCAAAAACTTTTTCTGCTGGGCCTGTCATTAATATAGGATGGCCTTCGCCAGCCCATTCAATGTGTAAATCACCACCTCGAAGATGAGCGGTTACTTTCGAACCAAGCCAGCCCTGCTTAATACCCGCCACAACGGCGGCACAAGCCCCCGTTCCACAGGCTTGTGTTTCACCGACCCCTCGTTCGTAAACGCGCAGGGTAATTTCCTCAGGGTTTACCACATGCATGAAGCCCACATTAACGTTTTGGGGAAAACGTTCGTGACACTCAATTTTGGCACCAACAGATTGCACTTGCTCATCGATCAAGGCATCAACTTTCAACACAGCATGAGGATTCCCTACTGACACAGGCGTCAGTTGATATTCTTCACCATCCACATCAATAGGATACAAACCTTGCTCTTCTTGCGCTTCAAATGGCAGATCTTTTGGAGTAAAACTAGGCGCCCCCATATCCACTGTCACCAAACCATCATCCATCACGCGAAGCTGAATGGTGCCACGCTTGGTTTCCACATTAATGATACGCTTGTTAGTCAATTCTCGATCTAACACGAACTTAGCAAAGCAACGAGCACCATTGCCACAATGCTCTACTTCACTGCCATCCGAATTATAAATTCGGTAACGAAAATCCATATCTGGATCCGAAGGCGGCTCAACCACTAATAATTGATCAAAGCCAATCCCCCAATTACGATCACTCAGACGCTCAATCTGTGGCTTATTAAAAAACACTTTTCGGGAAACCGCATCCACCACCACAAAGTCATTGCCCAGTCCATGCATCTTAGTAAATTTCAATAACACGACAGGACTCCTCAGTCAGGCAATACTTGCTCACCAGCCAATTGATGCTCAATGGTTTCACGAGCACGAATCAAATAAGCTTTATCACCATCCACCATGACTTCGGCAGCTCGATTACGACTGTTGTAGTTGGACGCCATAGTGAAACCATAAGCACCCGCAGAACGCACAGCCAATAAATCACCCGCTTGAATATCCAATTCACGGTCTTTTCCAAGAAAGTCGCCCGTTTCGCAAACTGGGCCAACTAAGTCGTAAACTCGCTTACCTTCTGGCGTTGCTTGCTGCGACACAGGGACAATGTCCATCCAAGCACTGTACAAAGATGGACGAATCAAATCATTCATAGCACCATCAATAATGGCAAAATTTTTGTGGTCATTACACTTAAGGAATTCCACCTGAGTCAACATGACGCCAGCATTTGCTGCAATAGAACGGCCTGGCTCAAACGCCAGTGTTACATCCATATCCTTGACTTTTTCCAATAAGAGTTTGGCGTAGTCAGCAGGCTTTGGCGGTACTTCATCACGGTAACGCACACCAAGACCACCACCCAAATCCAAGTGTTTAATCTTAATGCCCACAGCAGCCAATTCTTCCAATAACCCCACCAAACGATCAAAAGTATCTAAGAAAGGTTGCAGCTCTGTTAGCTGCGAGCCTATGTGACAATCCACGCCCATCACATCTAAATTAGGCAGTTCGCTGGCAATTTGATAAATACGTACGGCATCCTTGATATCGATACCAAACTTATTTTCTTTTAAACCAGTGGAAATATATGGATGAGTTTTAGCATCCACATCTGGGTTAACACGCAAAGAAATCGGTGCTTTTTTACCCATTTCACCCGCCACTTTATCAAGGCGATACAACTCGGCTTCGGATTCTACATTGAAGCAATGAATCCCCACTTCCAATGCACGGCGCATTTCCAACTCTTGTTTTCCTAACCCAGAAAACATCACTTTGGCTGGGTCACCGCCGGCTTTTAACACTCTCTCTAACTCACCAATGGAGACAATATCGAACCCGGCACCAAGACGCGCCAAGACATTCAAAATGGCGATGTTTGAACAAGCCTTCACTGCATAACAAATTAGAGTAGGATGGGAAGCGAAAGCGTCCGCGTAGTCTAAGTAATGACGCTCAAACATAGCACGAGAATAGACGTAACAAGGCGTGCCAAATTCTTTAGCAACATTAGACAATGACACTTTCTCAGCGTGTAATGTCTGATCAGAATAGGTAAATAAGTCCAAAGGGGAATCCTCAATTAAGCGATGATTCTTGTTGTGATAAGGTATTGTTTTCCGGCAAATACAGAGCGCCCTTGTTTCCACAAGCGACAATGAAAGCACTAAAGACCAACACCACAAACCACTTTAACATCATCTTATCTCTTCAATTTTTGATGCGCTTAGTATACCTTGCCACCAGCGGCATCCCAACCCTAGCACAAGAATTACATGGATATTCTTTACCCAAAGAGCAAGTATCATCGACTTGATTTTTATTCCCTCGTCACCAGATTAGCAAAATGAAATTATATAAGGGTTGCCATACTTCGTAATGAAAAAACCATAATGCCACTTGGAATTGCTCCAAGCTGTGCGATCGGACTTCATCTTCTTGTATTAGAGCTTTGTCAACCTCAGTTATGGCTACCATCTAACACATCGTCCCAAACCACTGCGCTTTTTCTTTTGAAGTCAGCAAGCCAATCTTCGTTAACCAGCGTCGCAAATTCTTTGCAATACGACTCTCTATCGACTCCATTAGCGGACAAACAGCACGACATCGACTTAGAAATGTCTAAACCAACTTATTAACATAAAAAAAGCGACTATGATGCATAGTCGCTTCAGACTGCTGATAAAGTCCTCGCCTTCGTGCGGGGACTTTTTATAATAGTCTCATGCTTAAAGAACGCCCCCAAACCCAATCCACTT
>NZ_JBSWYU010000024.1:0-12319 GCF_056161265.1 Marinomonas sp. ABL3_031 | reverse complement strand
TAACTCAGTATAGAACGACCTAATGTATTTTTAAAAAACAAAGCTAAAAAAAAGAACCCCAGTGAAAATACTGGGGTTTATCGACACTCTGCGACGATTTTTATCGTCGTTTTTTTATAGAAAAGAAAAATAGAAAAACCAAATGTGAATCAAAGTATTAGTTTTGTTTTTCTTAATTTCGTGGTTTTTAAACAAAGGAACTAGGCTAGACTTTTTGTCGTGACAGTGCGAAAGTGAAGAGACAAATCGGTTATTTTGATCCGATGAATTTTAGCTTTTTAATCATTTCAAAAATTGGTTTTTTATGTCAGACCTTGCTGCAAATCAAAATGAAGACGTTTTTGAACCCGATGAAGAAACCCTAATCTCGGCACTGCGTAATCAAGATGATATTCCTATTTTGATGGATGTTGTAACGGATCCAGACTCATTCGATGATGGTATGAGTCAAGAAGAGCATCTTACTCATTCTGTTGAAGACGCTGTTGAACAAGGTGTGTCCCCTGAGGATATGCCTGAACATACAGAACTGAACCGAACCGATTTAGAGCAAGCCATTGCTACTGTGTTGGCGAAGCGTTTGCCGGACTTGGTTGCCGAAGTGATTCAGCACATGCAAACCTCAGAATCTGGCGACAACGTACCTGACTAGCGTAGTGATTTCTATTCGAAAATCACTGAAAATCCTCCCTGTTATTCTTTATCTGTTCATGACAGGGTATACTTCCACATCATTAAAATTGACCGCGACATTATAAGAGCTTTAAGACACCATAATGGAAAAGACTTACCAACCTCAAAGTATCGAACAACCTATCTACAAACGTTGGGAAGAGAGTGGTTACTTCTCTCCGCAAGGCAACAACACCCCCTTTTCTATCATGATTCCACCGCCAAACGTCACTGGCAGTTTGCACATGGGGCATGCGTTTCAGCATAGTTTAATGGACGCAATGATACGTCGTGAGCGCATGAAGGGCAGTCGTACTTTATGGCAACCAGGTTCTGATCATGCGGGCATTGCAACGCAAATGGTGGTGGAGCGCCAATTGGCTGCACAAAATATTACTCGTCATGATCTAGGCCGTGAGAAATTTCTAGAAAAAGTATGGGAATGGAAAGGTCAATCGGGTGGTACCATTTCCGATCAAATGCGCGTGCTAGGCGATTCTGTTGCTTGGGACAAAGAGCGTTTCACCATGGACCCAGGTATGTCCGCTGCGGTTCAGGAAGTGTTTGTTCGGTTGTTTGATGAAGGCATCATCTACCGTGGTCAGCGATTGGTTAATTGGGATCCTGTATTGCATACGGCGATCTCTGACCTTGAAGTGATATCGGAAGAAGAAAGTGGCTTCATGTGGTATTTCCGCTATCCATTGGCGGATGGTGTCAAAACGCCAGAAGGTAAAGATCACATTGTGGTCGCGACAACGCGTCCAGAAACCATGTTTGGTGATACTTGTGTGGCGGTAGCGCCTGATGATGAGCGTTTTGCTTCATTGGTTGGTAAAGAAATAGAGTTGCCACTAGTAGGGCGTCGTATTCCTATCATCGCCGATGAATACGTAGACAAAGAATTCGGTACTGGTTGTGTGAAAATCACTCCAGCCCACGATTTTAATGACTACGAAGTGGGTAAGCGCCATGATATGCCATTGATCAACATCTTTAATGACGATGCTGCGATCAATGACAATGCTCCAGAGAAATACCGCGGTATGGATCGTTTTGATGCGCGTAAAGCTGTGGTTGCCGATTTTGATGCCTTAGGCTTATTGGAGAAAGTAGCAGACCACAAGCTAAAAGTGCCTCGCGGTGAGCGTGGTAATACGGTTATTGAACCTTATTTGACACAACAGTGGTATGTAGCAGTAGAAAGTCTTGCCAAACCAGCGATTGAAGCGGTGGAAAACGGCGATATCCAATTTGTGCCTAAGCAATGGGAAAACACGTATTTTGCTTGGATGCGTGATTTACAGGACTGGTGTATTTCTCGACAGCTATGGTGGGGACATCAAATTCCTGCTTGGTATGATGCCGAAGGCAATACGTATGTTGGGCAAGACGAAGCCACGGTGCGCGCTAAATATAATTTGGCGGCAGATGTTGCACTGACGCAGGATGAAGACGTGCTAGATACTTGGTTCTCTTCAGCATTGTGGACCTTTGCTACGCAAGGTTGGCCAGAAGAAACGCAAGACTTCATGGACTTCAGTGAGTCTGATGTGTTGGTAACAGGTTTTGATATTATTTTCTTCTGGGTCGCTCGTATGATTATGATGACCCTGAAGTTCACCAACAAAGTGCCATTCAAAACGGTTTATATTACCGGCCTGATTCGTGATGAACGTGGCGATAAGATGTCGAAGTCTAAAGGTAACGTTATTGATCCTTTGGACTTGATCAATGGTATCGATATTGAGTCTTTGGTGGCGAAACGTACCTACGGCATGATGCAACCGCGTTTGGCTGAGAAGGTAGAGAAGAATACCCGCGAGACTTATCCAGAAGGCATTCAGGCGTACGGTACGGACGCACTAAGATTCACCTTGTGTTCTTTGGCGTCTGGCGGTCGTGACATCAAATTTGATTTGAATCGTCTCGAAGGCTATCGCAACTTCTGTAACAAGATTTGGAACGCCACTCGTTATGTGTTGATGAACACAGAAGAACAAGATTGTGGTCAACAAGGCGCAGAAGTGGAATTGTCTTTGGCTGACAAATGGATTATTTCTCGTCTACAACATGCGGAAGAAGCAGTTAATCGTGCCTTTGAAACGCACCGTTATGACCTTGCCGCTCAAGCCTTGTATGAGTTCATGTGGCATGAATACTGTGACTGGTACTTGGAGCTGTCTAAGCCAGTGTTATGGGATGAAAACGCAACGGCAGCTCAGTTGACGGGGACGCGTCGAACTTTGGTTCGTGTATTAGAAACTTTCTTGCGTCTAGCGCACCCAATGATGCCATTCTTAACAGAAGAAATTTGGCAGCGTATTGCGCCGCTAGCGGGTGTTGAGGGCGAAACTATTATGTTGGCACAATACCCAGAAGCGCAAGATACGAAAAAAGATGCGCAAGCAGAAGCGGATGTGGAGTGGTTGAAAGGCGTAATCCTTGGGGTGCGTAATATTCGTGGTGAAATGGATATTGCACCTTCAAAGCCGTTGTCTGTTTTGTTGCGTAATGGTTCAGAGCAAGATAAAGCGCGTTTAGAAGCGAATCTGACTTTCTTGCAAAAGTTGGCTAAGTTGGAATCCATTACTTGGTTGTCACAAGGTGATGAAGCACCAATGTCTGCGACGGCTTTAGTAGGCGATATGGAAGTCCTAGTACCCATGGCAGGTTTGATCGACAAAAATGCAGAATTAGCGCGTTTGCAAAAAGAAATTGATAAAGCGTCCAAAGATTTGCAGCGTATTGAAGGCAAGTTATCGAATGAGAGCTTTGTTGCGAAAGCACCAGAGGCGGTGGTCGCAAAAGAAAGAGCTAAGTGTGATGAGCTTAAGTTAGCGGTTAGTAAACTGGAAGATCAAAAAGCCAGCATTGAATCATTGTAATCAAGTGTACATCAGATGATATCGCTGATGTCGAAAGCATGATAGCGGCTTGTTGATACAATAAGTCGCTGTTGGCTATCATAACGCTTACTTTAATAAAAATAACAAAAGAGGCGAAATATGGAACGACTGACTGGAAAAGTTAAGTGGTTTAACGATGCAAAGGGCATTGGTTTTATTAGGCGTGAAGCCGATACCGATGTGTTTGTGCATTATAAATCCATTAATTGTAATGGTCATAAGACTCTTAAGAAGGGGCAGAGCGTAAGTTTTGTACTCACAGAAACCGATTTTGGCCTGCAAGCAATGGATGTGCTGGTTGAGAAGGCTCAGCCTGAAAAGTCCGCTAAGGCTGAGCAGACGGTTACGGGTTAATCAGACCAATATTTGAATGAGACATGATGCTGTTATAGTGGTCCGCTCTTCTTTAGTTATTAAGCATTTGATGAGCCAGTTTAACGAAATCAATTGGTGTGAGAATGCCGACCAATTTGTTGTTGTCTATGACTGGCAAGCAGCCGTATTTGTTTTCGATAAAAAATTCGGCGGCGGTATCCAAAGCCATGCTTGGGCTGATGGTTAAAATGTCTTTATTCATGGCGTTAGCTATGGGTGTTTGTTGCTCTTTTTTGGAAATTTGCTGTGTGCCAAATTGGCTAACAAGATAAAAAGCATGGCGCAGGTATTCCCGTTGAGTCAGCATGCCGACACATTCACTTTCTTCGTTAATAATGGGGATGTTGCGAATGTTCTTATCTTGCATCATGGCTTTTGCGGTGGCCAGAGAATCGTTTTCGCTGAGGGTGATGAGTTGGGTAACCATTAAATCTGCGACCGTTTTCATTCCTGCTATCTCCTTGTTATATAAATTTAATATTTCATTGAGTCTGGTCTATGAATAGGTAAAACGCAATGAAAGACCAATGAGCTAGATCAAGATGACTGATGAAGAGTGGATGGCGTTGGCCATCAAACAAGCTGAAAAAGCTGCTAATGAGAGTGAAATCCCTGTTGGCGCCATTATCGTGCTGAACGATGAAATCATTGGTCAAGGTTACAACTCCCCTATTTCTCACTGTGATCCGACAGCTCATGCGGAAATTCAAGCGATTCGCGATGCCTGCCAGAGAATGGGCAATTATCGTTTACCTGGCGCGACTTTATACGTCACGCTAGAACCTTGCTCTATGTGCGCGGGCGCGATTGTGCATGCGCGTATTGCCCGTGTTGTTTACGCGGCGACGGAACCAAAAAGTGGTATAGTGGAAAGTCAGGGAAATTTTTTTCAGGCAGAATACTTGAATCATAAAGTCATGGCGTCTGGTGGTGTGCTGGCCGAAGTGGCATCCGAACAGCTGACGCAGTTTTTTCAGTATCGGCGTGAGCAAAAGAAAAAGCTAAAACAGCAAACAAAACTACCCGATTGTTAAATTATTTAGCCAATTTACGCAGATAAAAGTGATACTCTGCTGGCCTCTATTTGCCTCAATGATTTAAAATACCCGCACCATTTCCCCCACAACTATAAATGAGGCAATAACCGACATGCTAACCCTGCATGGTTCTGCAGCGCTATCCGCGTTTCGTAAGGCAAAGCTATTAGCGAATATGACTGCATCTGTCCCTTCCGTTACTGATGTGGACGCACAGTTTATCCATTTTGTTGAACTGGCTGATCATCAAATATTGACAGGTGATCAACAAGTTGTTCTTGAAAGAGCGTTGGAATACGGGCCTAAATCCGCAGCGATTCAATCCTCTGAGCAAAGCGTGTTGGTGGTGCCTCGTTTGGGTACCATTTCACCTTGGTCATCAAAAGCCACCGATATCCTTCACAATTGTGGTTTGTCTGCTGTTGCCCGAGTTGAGCGTGGTGTTGAATATTTCATTCACAGTAAACAATCACTAACGGTTGAAGAATTAGATCTGTTGTCTGCCATGTTGCATGATCGTATGACAGAAAGCGTGCTTCCGGCATTAAGCGACGCTACACAGATGTTCTCTCACGCTGAACCTGCCCCCATGACAAGGGTTGATGTGTTGGCTGGTGGCCGTGCTGCTTTGGTTGAGGCAAACCAAAGTCTAGGTCTGGCCTTGGCGGAAGATGAAATCGATTACTTGGTTGAGTCCTTTGTAGAACTAGGTCGTAACCCAATTGATGTTGAGCTGATGATGTTTGCACAAGCAAACTCAGAGCATTGCCGACATAAAATTTTCAATGCTTCTTGGACTATTGATGGCAAAGAGCAAGAGCGCTCTTTGTTCAAGATGATTAAAAACACCCACGAGCATAATCCTGATGGCACCTTGTCAGCCTACAAAGACAATGCTGCAGTGATGGAAGGTCATGTTGCGGGGCGTTTCTTCCCGTCGCCTGAATCTCGTGAATACGACTTCAGTCAAGAAAACATTGATATCTTGATGAAAGTAGAAACCCACAACCACCCAACAGCCATTGCGCCATTCTCGGGTGCGGCTACCGGTTCTGGTGGTGAAATCCGTGATGAAGGCGCAACGGGTATCGGTGCTAAACCAAAGGCGGGCTTAAGTGGCTATACGGTTTCCGACTTAAAAATCCCTGGTTTTGAACAGCCTTGGGAAAGCCAATACGGCAAACCTGCTCGTATTGTCACGCCATTGGACATCATGATTGAAGGACCAATTGGTGGTGCCGCGTTCAATAATGAATTTGGTCGTCCGAACCTGTTAGGTTACTTCCGTACTTATGAGCAATCCATTCAAGGTCCTTCTCAAGCGGAAGTGCGTGGTTACCATAAGCCAATCATGTTGGCGGGCGGTATTGGTAACATCCGTCGTGAGCACGTTGAAAAAGATGAGATCAAAGTCGGTGCTAAGCTGATTGTATTGGGCGGTCCGGCAATGTTGATCGGTCTGGGTGGCGGTGCCGCTTCTTCTATGGCGTCCTCTGATGGTAACGAAGATCTGGATTTTGCTTCTGTACAACGTGGTAATCCGGAGATGGAGCGTCGTTGTCAGGAAGTAATCGACCGTTGTTGGCAGCTGGGTGCGAAAAACCCAATCAGCTTTATTCACGATGTGGGTGCAGGTGGTTTATCAAATGCCTTGCCTGAATTGGTGAAAGACGGCGAACGTGGTGGTGCTTTCGACTTACGTAAAATATTAAACGACGAACCAGGTATGTCACCGCTTGAAATTTGGTGTAACGAATCGCAAGAGCGTTACGTATTGGCGGTATCACCTGATCGTATTGAAGAATTTACTGCGATTTGTGAACGTGAACGTTGTCCTTTCGCCATTGTGGGTGATGCTAAAGAAGAACTTCATTTAGAAGTGGCCGATGAGCATTTCAATAATAAACCTGTTGATTTGCCCATGTCCGTGCTATTCGGTAAACCACCCAAAATGCACCGTCAAGCTAACAAAGCCGTCATTGCTGGTGATGATTTCACCGCAATAAACGTGGATTTGGCGGATGCGGCTAAGCGAGTATTGAGCTTGCCAACCGTCGCCAGTAAGAATTTCTTGATCACCATTGGTGACCGTACCATTACGGGTATGGTGGCGCGTGATCAAATGGTTGGTCCTTGGCAAGTGCCTGTTGCAGATGTGGCGGTAACTACATCGTCTCTAGATAGTTACACTGGTGAAGCCATGACCATGGGTGAAAGAACGCCTGTGGCATTGTTGGACGCACCTGCTTCAGGTCGTATGGCAGTAGGTGAAGCGTTAACAAACTTAGCGGCGGCACAAATCACCAAACGTAACCACATTAAATTGTCAGCAAACTGGATGGCAGCAGCAGGTTATGAAGGGGAAGACGAGAAACTTTACCAAACCGTAAAAGCGGTGGGTATGGAGTTGTGTCCGGCATTGGATATTGCCATTCCTGTTGGTAAAGATTCCATGTCGATGAAGACAGTATGGCAAGAAGGCGAGCAAGAAAAAGCCGTTACGTCTCCATTGTCTTTGGTGATTTCAGCCTTTGCTCCTGTGGCTGATGCGCGTAAAACCTTAACGCCAGAATTGCAAAATAAAGCCGATACTCAGCTTTTGTTGATCGACCTAGGGGCTGGTAAAAATCGCCTTGGTGGTTCTGTTATTGCCCAGGTCTACAATAAGTTGGGGCAACAAGCGCCTGATGTAGACGATGCATCTGTGTTGGCAGGCTTCTTCGATACCACTCAAGCGTTAAATGCGGAAGGCAAATTGTTGGCTTACCACGATCGTTCTGACGGTGGTGTTTTTGCGACTCTGACTGAAATGTCCTTTGCTAGCCATTTGGGTTTGAACATAGATCTTGATGCAGTAGTGAACTCGGCTGAACAGGTGGCACCGGCTTTATTCAATGAAGAATTGGGTGCGGTCGTTCAGGTTAAACAAGGGGATGTTGATGCTGTTGTGGCGGCTTACGCTAAAGCGGGTATCATAGTGGCACCAATTGCTACTTTGTCTGGTGATGACCAAATCCGTATTCGTTTAGCAGGTCAGTCACTGTTAGAAGAGTCACGCATTAACTGGCAACGTGTTTGGTCTGAAACCAGTTACCGTATTCAGGCCATGCGTGATAACCCAGAATCTGCACAACAAGAATTTGATAACTTGTTGGATGCAAAAGATCCTGGTCTGTCTGCTCAGGTGACCTTCGATCACAACGAAGACATTGCGGCACCTTTCATTGCCACTGGCGTGAAACCTCGCATGGCGGTATTGCGTGAACAGGGTGTCAACGGCCAAGTCGAAATGGCTGCGGCTTTTCATCAGTCGGGCTTTACGCCAGTGGATGTTCACATGAGTGACATTCTGACAGGCAAAGTAGACTTAGCAGAATTCCATGGTTTGGTTGCTTGTGGTGGTTTCTCTTACGGTGACGTATTGGGTGCGGGTGAAGGTTGGGCTAAGTCCATTCTGTTCAACGCTCGTGCTCGTGATCAGTTCGAGGCTTTCTTTAATCGTCAAGACACCTTCAGTTTAGGCGTGTGTAATGGTTGTCAGATGCTATCTAACTTGCATGAACTGATTCCAGGCGCACAAAACTGGCCTAAATTTGTTCGTAACCAGTCGGCTCAGTTTGAAGCGCGTTTGGTACAAGTAGAAGTGCAAAAATCCAACTCAATTCTACTAGCGGGTATGGAAGGTTCGCGTTTGCCAATTGCTGTTGCACATGGTGAAGGTCAAACGGAATACCGTGATGCGGCACATCAGGCGATGCTGCAAGCGAATCAACAGGTGGCACTGCAGTATGTAGACAACTATGGTCAAGCGACAGAAAGATACCCATTCAACCCGAATGGTTCTGCGCAAGGTATCACTGGTTTAACCACAGAAGATGGTCGAGTCACTATCATGATGCCGCACCCAGAACGAGTTTATCGTACGATTCAACACAGCTGGCACCCAAGTGACTGGCAAGAGCAAGCGCCTTGGTTGCGTCTGTTCCAAAATGCACGCAAGTGGCTTGGCTAACGCAGTCATTTAATTCATTTCGCTTAACACAAAGTCCTCTAAGACTTGTCTTAGAGGACTTTTACTATTTTATTGCTCAATAGCGTTTAACTATATTTATACTGTTTGAAATATGATTGTTTATGCTCTATTTATCATTGATTTAATTAAGCTTTTTAATTTTCTTAATAGGTGCATTTTTCAGAATTATGAAATGGTACACTGGCTTCTTGGTTAGGCACGCTTATTTAGTTTTTTGCTGTTATAAGGCCATGAGTCTTTGTTGTTTTGTTTGAAAGTAAATCTGCAATCCTAGTTAAGGAAGACGAACTCCCCAAAAAATTCTCTGTTTAGAAGTTGAGTCTCGTTTTTTAACTCTCTATCTGTTAAGTACTGCACGAAAGGTCTTTTTTCATACCATGTACTTGCGGGTGTTTAAATTTATCAATAAGGAAGTGTTGATATGAGTAATCAGAATATATTGGGTTTAATCAATCACCCTGAGTTCAAGCTGTTAGGGAATATTGGTATTGTCAAACCATTTAAGCGCACGCTAATAGGAAGCACTCTGGTGTTCTCTATCTTAGCGTCTTCGTTTGTGTCAGCTGAGTTTATACATCCAGGGCTGTTACATACTCAAGCAGACTTTGATCGAATGAAAAGTAAAGTGGCAGCAAGCGCTGAACCTTGGTTGTCAGGCTATAACATACTGACGTCCGATGATGCTTCGAAACTCGGTCAGTCTCCTAACCCACTGACAAAATTAGTTAGGGGAGGGGATGGCTCAAATTTTGGAACATTAGTCTCTGATATTCATAAAATGTATGCAATGGGGTTGCGCTGGAAAGTGTCGGGAGATACTGCGTACGCCGATTCAGTTGTTCAGTTTATGAATGCTTGGTCTTCGACTTTGACTGAGGTTACGGGGAATACCGATCGCTATTTGGCTGCCGGGCTTTATGGATATGAACTAGCAAATATTGGCGAGATGATGCGCGATTACAGTGATTGGTCTTCCAGTGATCAAACTGCGTTTAAAAATATGTTGGTGAATATCTTCTATCCAATAAGCTCTGACTTCTTGAAGAATCATAATGGCGCTTGCTTAGGTAACTACTGGGCTAATTGGGACATGATTAGTATTGCGGGGATTTTGTCGATTGCTATCTTTGCTGATGATCAAGATAAATATGATGAAGCTATAAACTATCTACATGATGGAGATGGTAATGGCGCCCTTAAAAATATGGTTTATTACAAGCATCCGGGGTATTTTGGGCAATATCAGGAAAGTGGCCGAGACCAAGGGCACTCCACTCTTGGTGTCTCAATGATGGGTGTTATTGGGCAGACGATTCATAACCAAGGTGATGATGTTTTTGCTTACAATAACAAACAGATGCTTGCCGCATCCGAATACGTGGCTAAATACAATCTCAATGAAGATGTGCCTTATACTCCATATGGTCAAAACTGCACGGGGGCAAGCACAAGACAAGAGACAATTTCTGATGATTCCCTTGGTATTAAACGTCCAGCTTGGGAGCTAATCTACAATTATTACGAGAATGTCTTGGGTGTCGCTGCTCCCTGGTCTAAGAAAATGGCAGCACAATTACGCCCAGAAGGTTTTCGAAATGGGGATGAGTTGGGTTATGGCACATTAACGCAGAGTCGGGATCGTATTACAGATGGTGGAGCTCCTTCTGATCTTAGTGCTGATTCCAGTACATCTAGCATTACTCTTTCATGGTGGGGAGCAGTTGGTGCAGATAGTTATAACATAAAACGGGCGACTTCAGCGTCTGGGGCTTATTCAATTGTTGCTACGATCCTGTCGAGTGATACCTTAACCTATTCTGATACCAACCTAACCTCCGGTCAGAATTATTACTATAAAGTGAGTGCTGTCAAAGACAGCGTTGAAAGTATTGAGTCAAATGTGGCGGTCGGGAAAGCTGGCCCTCGTTTGTTATTCAATTGGACGTTTGATAGTGAGACGGATAATAAAGTGTCGAACGAAGTTGGCTTTGGTGATGCGGTTTTGAAAAATGGCTCGACTTTAATTGATGGTGTTCATGGTAAAGCTGTGTCTTTGGATGGTGACGATGATTACGTCGAGTTGCCAAAAATTTCAACCGCGGGATTGGTTGATTACACTATCTCCACTTGGTTTAAACAAACAGATGCGAGAGTGTGGGCACAAGTGTTCGCTTTAGGTGGGAGCACTCAGCATTATATGGCATTCACCCCAAAGACAAACACCAATAAAACGCGCTATGCGACGACCAAAACAGGTCAAACAGGTGAAGATCGTCTCAATACCAGCTCGTTATCCTCTGATACTTGGTATCACGTTGTGGTTTCTGCCTCTGGTGAAACGGTAAAACTGTATATCAATGGAGAGGAGAAAATATCGAGCGATTCAGTTCGCTTCAATCCAAATCAGTTGGGGATTTTGCCAGTTAATATGCTTGGTAAAGCTCACGACAGTAGTTGGCCTATGTTCAAAGGGGCAATCGATGAATTTCGCATTTATCGTGGAGCGCTTACTGAGCAGGAGATACAAGATATTTATAACTGGGATACAAGCTCCATGGGTAATATTCCGGAAGAAGCGAATAACTCGCCAGCTTACATAGAAGATGGTATATACAAAATTGTTGCTCGTAAGAGTGGATTGGCTTTGACCCCTAAAGATGGTGGTGCATCAAACAACACCTTACTGGTTCAAGATCTTTATACTGGTGCGGATGATCAACAATGGACACTGACTAACGACGGTAGTAATTACTACAAAGTGATAGGGTCTAGCGGACGTGTGATGGATGACTATAGCTTTAGTAATAGTGATAGTTCTGATATTGGTCTTTGGGATGATAACGGAGGCGATAACCAACGGTGGGGATTCACTAGAACGAAAGATGGTTACTTCCATATCAGTTCTAAGTACAGGGCATCTTTAAGTGTTGATCCTTATGGAGCGACTACATCTTCAGATACAGAAGTGAAATTGTCGACTTACGATGGGGCGGAAGAGCAGCAATGGCAACTTATCAAAGTTAGATAAGCTGCTTGTGCTGTGAGTGTATGTGAAAGGCGATAGAAGATTGTTCTATTGCCTTTTTTATAAACAAACGAAAAAACAAAAAAAGTACTTGCTAAAAATCTGTAGATCCTTAATATACGCCCTCGCTGACACGGGGTGTACTTCAAAGCATCGAAGCGACACCAAAACAAGTCGGCACGCTCTTTAAAATAGATAATCAGATAATTTGTGTGGGCGCTCGCTGGGGCTTCAAAAAGAACTTGAAGTCTCATGAGAGTCTAACACG
>NZ_JBSWYU010000023.1:0-18808 GCF_056161265.1 Marinomonas sp. ABL3_031 | reverse complement strand
TCAGTATAGAACGACCTAATGTATTTTTAAAAAACAAAGCTAAAAAAAAGAACCCCAGTGAAAATACTGGGGTTTATCGACACTCTGAAGCCGCAAAACTGCGGCTTTCTTTACAAAACAACTGAGTTAAAAATGCATTAACTTATTGCTTAAATGGATCACGTAAAACAATAGTTTCGTTACGATCAGGACCAGTTGAAATAATATCAACGGGCACACCAACTTGTTTCTCCAAATAAAGAATATAGTCTTGTGCATTTTTCGGCAAAGCGTCAAAGCTTTCCGCACCAACAGTAGATTCACTCCACCCAGGCAATTCAACATAAGTTGGTTCAGCTTGTTCGTAACCTTCACTGTCTACCAAAGAACCGGCAACAGGATTGCCTTGCCCATCCGTATAACCAACACACACTTTTACCGTTTCAAAGCCATCCAGAACGTCCAGTTTGGTTAAACAGATACCCGATACTGAGTTGATTTGCACCGCATGACGCAATGCCACAGCATCAAACCAACCACATCGACGTGAACGCCCTGTTGTTGCACCAAACTCATGTCCACGCTCACCTAAACGCTGACCATTTTCACAGAATAACTCTGTTGGAAAAGGACCAGAACCAACACGGGTTGTATAAGCTTTAGTAATGCCCAAAACATAATCCAAATACAAAGGACCGAACCCTGTACCAGCGGGTGCGCCACCTGCCGTTGTATTGGAAGAAGTAACGTACGGGTAAGTACCGTGGTCCACATCCAACAAGGAACCTTGAGCCCCCTCAAACATGATGTTCGCACCCGCCTTACGCAGATCGTGTAACAAGTTAATAGTATCCGCCACCATGGGACGAAGAAACTCTGCCATTTGCAGCCCCTCCGCGTAAACCTCATCATAAGAAATGGCCTCAACATTATGGTATTGAGTCAAAACAAAGTTGTAGTATTCCAATACTTCTTTTAACTTGGTGGCAAAACGCTCTGCATCCAATAAATCACCAACACGAATGGCTCTTCGAGCCACTTTGTCTTCATATGCAGGACCAATACCACGCCCCGTTGTACCAATTTTTTTCTCGCCTTTCGCTTGTTCACGAGCTTGATCAAGAGCAATATGATAAGGCAAAATCAATGGACAAGCCGCACTCACTTTTAGACGATCAACCGCTGGTACACCTTGCTCTTGAAGCTCAAGCACTTCTTTTTGCAACGCCGCTGGTGATAACACCACACCATTACCAATGATACACTGCACACCATCTCGCAAAATACCCGAAGGAATCAAGTGCAGCACAGTTTTCTTTCCGTCGATTACCAAGGTATGCCCCGCATTGTGACCACCTTGGAAACGCACAACGGCAGCAACATCTTCAGTAAGCAGATCAACCACCTTACCCTTGCCTTCGTCACCCCATTGCGTGCCTAAAATAACAACGTTTTTACCCATAGTTTCAGGTCTCATTTAGATAGTTCTTAAATAAAAGTCTTGTGTTAACGTGGCAGCATTTGCCATTCGCCATCCATTTGCACCAACTGATATTGCGCGTCTTTGACGGTGTCACCACTAAGTGCTTCAACCACTTGATAACCTTCTTCACGAAGCGCATTCATCTTCTGCCAAAGCTTAGCGTCTTGATTTACAGGAGAAATCACAGTTTTTGGTTTCACTACCGCCACCTCACTGAGGCTCACCAAAGCCTTAACATCTGTACTAAAGCCCGTTGCTGGACGTGAACGACCAAACACCTGACCAATGTTGTTATAACGACCACCACGAGCGATCGCATTGCCATGACCTGGCACATAAGCTGCGAATACCACACCTGTGTGGTAGCTGTAAGACACCAAATCACTTAAATCAAAATGCATCCCCACCGCTGGGAAACGATTTTCTACGGAGCTTGCCATTTCCTGCAAAAGCATAATGGCATTTTTCACTGGCACTGAGATATTCGCCAATAATGCTTCCGCTTTTTCCAACACCTCGTGACCACCACACAAACGAGGTAATTGAATTAACCAGTTTGCTTGTTCAGCATTTAACGATAGGGTTTCTACATAACGCTCTAGCTCAGGTAAATCTTTGGCGCGATACAAATCCGCCAATTTAGTTTCTTGATCTGACGTTAAACCACAGGCCGTCACCACGCCATTGACAATATCGACATGACCAAGATCTAGCACTAAGTTTGACAACCCAGCTACCGTTAGGGTCTGTAGCATCAAAGACAGCACTTCAATATCACTTTCAACACCACCATGACCATATAATTCCGCACCCAATTGAATCGGACAGCGAGTGCCATCTAAACCTGACGGTACAGTGCGAAGCACACTGCCACAGTAACTCAAGCGTTGAACTCCTTCTTCTTTTAGACAGTGCGCATCAATGCGCGCCACTTGCGAGGTAAAATCGGCACGAACTCCCATGAGGCGACCCGACAACTGATCGATAACTTTGAAGGTTTCAATTTCTAAATCTGAACCAGCACCCGTTAATAAGGAATCCAGGTACTCTAATAGAGGAGGTATTACCAGTTGATATCCCCAGCCTTGATGGAGATTAAGCAGAGTTCTTCTAAGGTGTTCTATTTTAGCAGCCTGCTCAGGCAAAGCTTCGTCCACTCCCTCAGGAAGTAACCAGCGATCTGCTAACGTCATTCAATTATCCTCTTAGCTTCGTGTCAGCAAAAGAAGTGCTACTCCAAGAAACATACTAACCGCCCCTAGGATACGTAGATTGAGGTCGGAGCTGGCTAGAGCTCGAGCCATAATTTCACGCCAGAAATGTGGCGCGAGAAAAGGCAAAATCCCCTCGGCGATCAATAAAAGGCTGACGCCAACCAGTAGCGACTGCAACAATTCCTGCATAGATTCTCTTTGTTCCGACCATTAAAAAACCGGGCCTAACCCGGTTTGTGTAATAGTATCATGTTTCCTATTTTAACAAATAGGCTTGACGAACGATTATTCGCGAATATCTGCCGAAGATACTCACAAAATGGCTTACGCCTTAATGAGCATCTTCAATAAAAAAGTTACTTCGTTCCACCTTCCACGGAGCTATTCAAATACTTAAAGAACTCACTATCTGGTTCAAGTACAAACAAGTTCCCATTACCAACAAAGCTTTCTCGATAAGCTTGGAGACTACGATAAAATTCATAAAACTCAGGATCTTGCTTGTACACATCGGAATAAATAGCCGCCGCTTGGGCATCCCCATCACCACGAATCATTTCCGCATCACGTTGTGCTTCGGCTTCTAATACGACTTTTTGACGATCCGCATCAGCACGAATACCTTCCGCTAATTCCAGACCTTTCGATCTGTGTTCACGCGCTTCACGCTCACGCTCTGTACGCATTCGCTGGTAAACAGACTCACTCACATCTGGTGGCAGATCGATTCGCTTAACTCGGATATCAATAATCGAAATACCCAACTCATTTTGCGCAACCTTGTTAAGATCATCACGCAATTCCGTCATCAACAAATCACGCTCACCAGACACTACTTCGTGCATGGTGCGCTCACCAAACTTGTTACGCAAACCGGTATCCACTCGTGAAGACAAGACACGGTTAGCGACAAATTCGTCACCAGAAGTGGCTTGATAGAACTTAGCAACAGAATCAATTTTCCATTTCACATAAGAATCCACCACAACCGCTTTCTGCTCAAGAGTCAAATAACGTTGTGGGCGTGAATCCATGGTTAGGATACGCGCATCAAACTTCTTCACTTCGTTCATAATTGGCAACTTAAAGTGCAAACCCGGCTTCACATCGTCTTCGACGATCTCACCAAATCGCAACACCACAGCACGCTCGGTTTCTTTCACAACATACAAGGTCTGAGAAGCAACCAAAACCACCAACAGGACAACAAATAAAACGACAAAAGAAAAACCTTTCATTAATTTCTGCCCTCTCTACGAACGGTTACACCTTGACGCTTACGCAATTCATTAACCACTTGATCCGCTAAGCTACTGATGTCTGAAGAACCTAAGCTACTTGTTTCTCTAGCTGAGTTCGCGGCTTGCTTCATAAGCTGATCCAAGGGCAAATACATCATATTATTGCCACCTTCCGTATCAACCACCACCTTATTCACGTCTTTGTAAACAGACTCAACGGTTTCGATATACAAGCGGCGACGAGTCACTTCAGGCGCTTTGGTATATTCGCGATACAAACGATCAAAACGATCTGCTTGACCACTGGCTCGAGCAATAATTTCAGAACGGTATGCTTCCGCTTCTTCACGAATCCGCTGTGCACGACCACGCGCTTCGGGAATCACCCCATTGGCGTAGGCCTCAGCTTCGTTTTTCACCCGTAGTTCATCTTCTTTCGCCTTGATTACATCATCAAACGCTTCTTGAACCTGTGTAGGCGCTTGCGTGTTTTCAACGTTGACTTTCGAAATCAACAAACCAGTGCCGTAAGCATTACTGTAATTCTGAATACGTGTTTTCACTTCATCAGCCAACAGCTCACGACCTTCGGTCAAGATTTGCCCCATCTGCGAACTACCCACCACATGACGCAATGCACTTTCTGTCATCTGCGCCAAAGATTCTTCTGGGTTACGCACGTTAATCAAGAAGTCTTTCGGGTCTTGTACTGAGTATTGAACTGAAACACCCACTTCCACAATCGCATCATCGACAGTCAGCATAAGGGCTTTGTGATCATGAGAACGCACTTTGGTCACGTTTACCTTACTCACGCTGTCAATCAAAGGTGGATTCCAATGCAAGCCTGGCATCACAGTGGTATGGTATTTACCAAGACGCAGTACCACACCGCGCTCTTGCTGGTCTACCTGATACACACCCGTTGCCGCCCACAAAGCGAATAAAGCCAATAGCACAATAACCACTAAGCCACCACTGAACTTGCCAGAGAAGCCAGAACCACTGTTATTGGAATCGCCACTGCCTTTACGAGATTTTTTCACCCCTAACATATCCATCAATTTATTAAAGGCTTCATCAAGATCAGGTGGACCTTGCTCCTTCCCTCCTGATGGACGACCCCAAGGATCATTACTTTTTTCTTTATCACGACCCTCATCTGGGCGACCAGTACCATTACTACGGTTTTTATCTGGATTCCATGGGTCGTTGTCGTTATTACCCGGTTCATTCCAGGCCATACTACATCTCCACTTTATTTTAATGATAATTCCAGTTAGCTATGCGGCTACTATCTGCTCTTCAGACATACCAACACGGGCCAAAATCTGTAAATAGTCTTTCTTTGGCAGTTTCACATCCAACACAAAACGACCATCGTCATCAAAGCGCTCCGACTTTACCGCGCCTTGTTCAAACAACATAGCACGTAAGCGTCCGTAATGACTCGGCAAACACAATGTTTCGCTGAATACGTCTACGGCCAGCAGTTCAGCAATGGCTTGCTTTAGCAAATCCATGCCATCCCCGTCACGTGCAGACAACCAAACTCGGCGTGGGTTCCCTTGCTCATCTCTATCTATACGTGGCTCAGCGGTAGGAAGTACATCAATTTTATTAAAAACGAGCAAAGTCGGCACTTCTTTCGCACCAATTTCTTCTAACACATCGTCCACATGTAACATATTATCGTCACGTGACACATCAGCCGCGTCGACGACATGCAACAGCAAATCCGCTTCCGCAGACTCTTTCAAAGTCGCTTGGAAAGCATTGATCAAACGGTGCGGCAGATGGCGAATAAAACCAACCGTATCTGCTAACACCACAGAACCAATCTGCTCTAAATCCAAACGACGCAAGGTAGGATCCAAGGTCGCGAACAACTGATCTGCTGCATAGACTTCAGACCCCGTCACACGATTAAACAAGGTCGACTTACCTGCGTTGGTATACCCCACCAAAGAGACAGTCGGGACAGCAGAACGAGAACGAGAACGTCGGCTCTGATCACGCTGTGTACCCACTTTTTCTAAACGTTTTTGGATGGATTTAATGCGCACACGCAATAGACGACGGTCGGTTTCCAGCTGGGTTTCACCCGGGCCTCGCATACCAATACCGCCTTTTTGGCGCTCTAAGTGAGTCCAGCCTCGAATAAGACGTGTTGACATGTGCTGTAACTGAGCCAGTTCAACTTGCAGTTTACCTTCATGGGTACGTGCACGTTGCGCAAAAATATCCAGAATCAAACCGGTACGATCTAATACTCGACACTTCAAAACACTTTCTAAATTACGCTCTTGAGATGGCGATAAAGCGTGATCAAACAACACCACTTGGGCTTCTTCCTGATCCACAATATCTTTGATTTCATCTAATTTTCCGCTGCCAACAAAATACTTAGCATCGGGGCGCTGACGGGACCCTGTTACCACTGCAACAGGGTCAGCACCAGCCGATATAGCAAGCTCAACAAACTCTTCTGGACCATAATTTTCATTTTGATCATGAAAATCAATGTGAACCACAACAGCAATCTCACCACTATCTGGGCGTTCAAAAAACAATCTAGTATTCCTCTGTTTGTCTCATATCAGACAAACTATTCAGCGGCATCTTCCGGCTGATCAGGAGACGGGATGCGAATTGTACGAGAAGGCACAACAGTTGAAATAGCATGTTTATATACCATTTGGCTCACTGTGTTCTTCAAAAGAATCACGAACTGATCAAATGATTCAATTTGGCCTTGAAGTTTAATCCCATTCACAAGAAAGATTGACACAGGCACTCTTTCCTTGCGTAGAATATTTAAGTAAGGGTCTTGTAATGATTGCCCTTTTGACATCGGAATCTCCTTAAAAAAGCGAAAACTAAAAAATTAAATATTGAAAAAACAATACCGTAGATACTACACCAAAATTTTTATTATTTCCCCTATATAATCCTGCTTTCTGTATAATTCAAGACTTCTGAGACAAGATCTTGCGACAAACTATCAAAAATCATCAGATCCTCCCAACCTCGCAACCAAGTCAGCTGTCGCTTCGCTAGCTGACGCGAAGCCACTACTCCTTTAAAGATAGCATCTTCTAATAAATCGTCACCGTCTAAATACTGCCAAAGTTGTCGATAACCGACACAGCGCATTGACGGCATTTCTCGGGTCAGATCTCCACGCCGATACAAAGCTTCAACCTCAGCTAAAAAACCTTGCTCCATCATCTGATAAAAACGCTGTTCGATACGTTCATGCAATACACTTCTTTCTTTCGGCATAACCGCCATATTGATCATGTTAAATGGCAAAGCCATTTTTTCCTGCTCTGCCCACCATTGCGTCATGGTTTTACCTGTTAAACGATAGACTTCCAACGCGCGCTGCAATCGTTGCGGATCATTTGGATGAATGCGCGCCGCAGCATCAGGGTCTACTGCCGCCAACTCTGCATGCAAAGCAGCCCAACCTTGCTGCGCCGCTTCTTGCTCAATTTGTTGACGTAATTCTGCATCCGCTTTTGGCATATCGGCCAAACCTTTTTGCAAGGCATTGAAATACATCATGGTACCGCCCACCAACAGTGGGGTTTTCCCTTTAGCCAAAATATCATCAACATGCGCTACAGCATCGACCACAAAATCTGCCGCTGAGTAAGACTCAATCGGATCAATAATATCAATCAAACGATGCGGCGCTTTAGCCAACAATTCAGCTTCTGGTTTTGCCGTGCCTATATCCATTCCTTTATAAACCAAGGCAGAATCGACACTGATGATTTCAAAACCATGCTGTTCAGCCAGTTCTACCGCTAAGCCAGTTTTTCCTGAGGCTGTCGGCCCCATTAAACACACCACATTTGGCTTAGCCATGTTAGCGACCCCGTAAAAAAAGTTTATCTAAATCAGACATACTTAAATATGCCCACGTCGGTCGTCCATGATTGCATTGCCCACTTCGCTCTGTCACTTCCATATCGCGCAGCAAACTATTCATTTCTTCTATGGTCAACTTACGATTGGCACGCACCGCTCCATGACATGCCATGGACGCCATCAATTCATTGGCTCGCGACTCCAACAAATCTGACACGCCATTGGTCGACAAATCACTGATCACGTCTCGCACCAAATTCTCAACGTCCCCGCGAATCAAAATAATAGACACTTCTCGCACCATGACGCTTTCCAGGCCAGTTCGCTCAACACGAAAACCAAAAGCTTCAAACACATGACCACTTTCTTCGACCAGATCCGCCTCACTTTGAGACACAGAAATATTAATCGGCACCAACAAGGGTTGAGTCGCAATGCTTTTATCATAGAAAGCATTTTTCATACGCTCATATACGATGCGCTCATGGGCCGCATGCATGTCAACGACAATTAAACCCTGCTCACTCTCAGACAGAATATAGACACCATGAATTTGCGCCACGGCATAACCCAAAGGCGGCACTTTTTGATAGTCGTTTTCTGCCACGTGATGAAATGGTGTAACAGACGCGGGCGTAGTCGCTACTGTAATAACCTCACCTGTTTCAGGGTCTATCTGCTCAGACACTTGAGTCCCCGACGAGGCAAGATTTTCAGCATAACCCGCAAAGCGTTGCATACCGTCTAACTGACTACGAATAGAATCACCAGATGGAATTTGCGAGCCGGTTTGATTCCCAGACTGGCGCATCCAATCCATACTCGACGCAGGACGATTAGCTAACGGCAAAGCCGACTGTTCAGACATTTGCACACTTGTTGCGGTGTCATTCTGATAATCAGCCACTCCCGTTGGAGCCGCTTCTGATTCTGGTCGCACATCCGCAATGGCTTTATGAATACGACTAAATAAGAAGTCATGTACTAGACGACCATCACGAAAACGCACTTCATGCTTGGTTGGGTGCACATTGACATCCACTGTGGAAGGATCCAACTCTAAATACAAAACAAATGTTGGATGTCGTCCGTTATAAAGAACATCGCGATACGCTTGTCGCACCGCATGCGCCACTAACTTATCTTTTACCACCCGACCATTGACAAAGAAATATTGTAAATCCGCCTGTGAACGAGAAAAGGTCGGAAGTCCAATCCAGCCCCATAATCGCAACCCAGCCGCTTCAACATCTAATGTCAGAGCATTTTCAATGAATTTCTTACCTAACAAGGTGGCCAATCTGTGTTCTGCGTGCAACTGATCCGTCACAGGACGAAGATCATATACTTGTTTGCCATTGTGACTTAAGCGAAAGCCCGTCTCATATCGACTTAAGGCCAAACGCTTTACCACTTCTTCCAAATGCGAGAACTCGGTTTTTTCAGTACGCAAAAATTTACGACGCGCCGGCGTATTAAAAAACAAATCGCGTACATCAATGGTTGTACCTTGTGGATGGGAAGCCGGACGAATTGCCGCAGCCATGTCCTTACCTTCTGCTTCGACTCGCCAAGCCTCACTCTCATCTTCCGCCAACGAGGTTAAATGCATACGAGAAACCGAACTGATACTGGCCAAAGCTTCACCACGAAAGCCCAGTGTGGACACCGCTTCCAAATCATCCAAGGTGACAATTTTACTGGTTGCATGACGACTCAATGCCAAGGATAAATCGTCTTTGACAATCCCCGCACCATTGTCGCGTATTTTAATGCGCCTTACGCCTCCCTGCTCAACATCTATGTCCAATTGAGAAGCGCCAGCGTCCAAACTGTTCTCTAGCAATTCCTTAACAACGGACGCTGGGCGCTCAACCACTTCACCTGCGGCAATTTGGTTGGCAAGACGAGGGGATAAAAGATGAATTCTTTTCATTAACGACCTTTTGTAATTTGTCCCTAAAAGACAGGTAATCTTGTTATCCGGCCGGAATGACGAGCTTCTGACCCACCCAAATAACATCATTCTTTAGGTTGTTGGCTTTACGCAGTACGCCTAAGGATACCTGATTACGACGTGCAATTTTTGATAAGGTATCCCCTTTGCTTACTGTATAAATGTAATCGGAATGTTTTTTCTGCTTCCACGCAACCAAGGTACCTTCCGGCGCATTCTCGGTGTAATAATCAATCACGCCCTCAGCAATCGCGGCGGCCAATTTAACACGATAAGTTCGACTGGATAAATTTTTGGCTTCCGTTTTATTTGAAACAAACCCTGTTTCCACCAAGATGGAAGGGATATCTGGCGACTTTAACACCACAAAACCCGCCTGCTGTACGGTGTTTTTGTGTAATTTAGCCACATGTTTCATCTCACCTAAAACACTTTGCCCTATGTTCAAACTCATTTGAATGGTCGAGTTCATTGACATATCGAGCAAGACTTCTGCCAAAAGCTGGTCTTTATCATCCAGTGAGATCCCACCCACTAGGTCGGCGGCATTTTCCTGCTGAGCCAACCAACGCCCCATTTCCGAACTTTTACCGCTTAATGATAAAGCCCATACCGAAGCACCGCGAGCACTGGGTTTAGTAAAAGCATCAGCGTGCACTGAGATCATCAAATCAGCGTTCGCTTCTCTGGCCACTCGCGATCGATCTCGTAACTTTAAAAATACGTCTGTAGAGCGCGTCATAACGGCCTTGAAGCCTTCCACTTCGTTTATACGTCTAGCCAACTCTTTGCCAATTGATAATACGATGTCTTTCTCACGTACCTTATATTGCCCAAGTGCACCAGGATCCTTACCACCATGTCCAGGATCAATGGCAATCACTATGTCACGTTTTTCCTGAGATAAATTGGCCAAACTTTTCACAATGGTCGCAGGCTTTTTCTCACCGTATTCCAGCTCCACCATAATTCGCGGACCATAGGTTTGGTTGGCTGCCAACTCAGTACTTTTGGCTCGTGCTGATTGCGCAAGATCCAATACAAAACGTACTCCATCATTACGCTTGGCATAACGTACTCTCATCAACACATCCGTCGATAATGCGGATAAGTTATTAACCACCGCATTACTCAAATTAGCATCACTAATGTCTACCACGACACGATCAGGATTAGAAAGCGGAAAAACTCGATGAGTAGATTTTTTAGATAACTCAAATACCAAACGCGTTATTCCATCTTGCTGCGCAACTCGAATATCGCGCACCTCAGATGCAACAACTTCCATGGACAGCATGGACGCCATCCAGAACAGAAAAATACTCAGTAAAGTTTGAAATTTAGTTTGCATATCAGACAGCTAGCAATATATATGAGACACACTATAACGGCTGAACCTATGGATCTCAATCAATCATAGAGTAAAGAATTTGACAGCTTAGCTTGCCAGACTCGTTTGCCACTGCGTCATCACATGATCACCTTTATCAGTAAGCGATTCAATCAGCACATGGCGACCTTGACGAATTAGGGAAAGATGTACCACAAGATCGGCAACGGGCAAAATACCTTGCCCCATTTCAGCCCATTCAATTAAGCATAAACTTCGTTCGTTGAAATAATCTCGGATCCCCATGAATTCGAGTTCTTCAGGATCCGCGACACGATATAAATCAAAATGATATACCTCTAAGTCGGCTAACTCATAAGGCTCAACTATAGTATAAGTGGGGCTTTTTACTGGTCCTTGGTAACCCATACCACGCAACATTCCACGCACAAGGGTCGTTTTTCCCATTCCTAAGTTACCTTCTAAATGGACCACACCACCTTGCAGTAAAGCAGCAGAAAACTCAGCACCAAAGGCTTCCATATCCACTTCACCAAAAATTTCTCTTTCTATTTGCATTCTTGTATTAACCCTAGTTACCCGCACATTTCTCTTCAACCGTGCTGAGTTTTCAAAACTCAGACAATTCTAATACACAAGGCTTTTGAAACAAGCTCCGTTAGCGCATAATCGAATATTTTTGAACAATTTCAATTTAAGGCGTTTTATGGATTGGTTTCTTATTGGCTTAATCGCCGTCGCGGTTTTTATTACAGGCATTTCAAAAGGCGGCTTCTCTGGTGCATTTGGCATCATTGCCGTGCCCTTAATTTCACTACAAGCCTCTCCAGTTTATGCCGCCGCGATCATGTTACCCATCTTATGTTTAATGGACATTTTTACCGTGCAAAAGTTTTGGCGAAAATGGAATAAACAAGTATTAATTCATTGCATTCCCGCTGCCATTGCTGGTGTCGTCATTGGTGGGTTAACTGCATCATGGTTCTCAGCTGATTGGTTAAAACTCTTAGTCGGTATTATTGCTGTTGGTTTCAGTATCAACTCTTGGCCGCGTCACAAGAGCACATCGAGTAAGCGTCCTCTGAGCCAATTCGCTGGCAAATGCTGGTGTGTGCTTAGCGGCTTTACCAGTTTTATCGCTCACGCTGGCGGGCCACCTTTAAGTGTTTATTTACTGCGTGCTAATCTAGACAAAACTCAATACGTCGCCAGTGCCGCCGTCATCTTCACTGCCATCAACTATGTGAAACTCATTCCTTACAGCATGCTAGGACAACTCAATACAAGTAACATACTAATATCTTTATGCTTCGCCCCACTCGCTTATCTCGGCGTACAACTGGGCGCTTGGTTGCACTATCGTATTCCCACAGGCTTGTTCTTTAAATGCATGTACAGTTTTTTATTTTTAACCGGCTGGAAACTCATATGGGATGGCTGTACAGCCTTACTCTAACTCCCCAAAGCACTTAAAAAAATACCGCCCTGCAAAGAGCGGTATTTTTCATCCTGCATTCCATAAGATCTATTATAACGATGAGATCTTGATTAGAGGTCCAGGCCAAACATGGTTTTACGGTAATGCTTTAATTCGGCTATGGACTCTAAAATATCGTCCAATGCCAAATGAGCGCCGGATTTACTAAAACCTTCTAAAGCTTCTGGCTTCCAACGACGCGCCAACTCTTTTACAGTACTCACATCCAGATAACGGTAGTGAAAATAGCTCTCCAAGTTAGGCATGTATCGGTACAAGAAGCGACGATCCTGCCCCACACTGTTACCACAAATTGGCGAGGCGCCCGCTGGAACATATTTGTTAAGAAAGGCAATAGTCTGCGCTTCCGCTGCTGCCATATCGATCTGCGATGATAAAACGCGAGCCGTTAAGCCAGACTCTCCATGATGTTGTGTACACCACTCATCCATGCCATCCATTACTGATTTATCTTGATGAATCGCTAAATTAGGCCCCTTGGCTAGCAAGTTCAAATCTTTGTCGGTTACCACTGTAGCAATTTCAATGATGGTATCTTGCTCAGGATCCAAGCCCGTCATTTCTAGGTCAATCCAGATTAAATTGTCTCTATTCAAACTCATACTCACTCAAATCCTTTATTATCAATGCCAAGCATTATACTCTATGCGCCTTACTATAGGATCAGAAAAGACGAATGTCGAAGCGAAAACTCACCAAACAACAAACTTGGCGCATTGAAAAAATTCAGCAAGAGCGCGTCGAGCGAACCAAGAAACGCAGTAACAAAGCAGAAGAACTGCTGCAGTCGTCCGACCTTGGCCCAGAAACACAGGGCATGGTTATTTCTCACTTCGGCACTCAAGTGGAAGTGGAAGGCACGCAAGCACCTTTTGTTGGCGTTGCCACTCGTTGCAATATGCGCGCAAACCTTGGCCAATTAGTGACTGGAGACAAAGTCATTTGGCGCCCCAAACAACAAGAAGGTGGCGTAGTGGTTGCGACAACAGAGCGTCACACCTCCTTGTCACGCCCCGACATGCACGGCCGCTTAAAACCTGTTGCTGCCAATATTGACCACATTGTTATTGTGGCTGCCGCTGAACCTGTGGCGCACGCCAATTTGATTGACCGCTACTTGGTCGCCGCCGAAACAGTTGGCATTCCTCCTGTGATCCTATTAAACAAGTGTGACCTAATTAACGATGACAATCGTAAGAGCTTAAACCGCTTATTGGCAACGTATGAGCAGCTTGGCTACCAAATTATTCGCACGTCCACCAAAGATCAGGCTGGCATGGAGTCTCTTTATCAATTCCTACAAGGCAAAACCAGCGTTTTTGTGGGTCAATCCGGTGTCGGTAAATCATCATTAATTGGCACCTTGTTACCTGGCATTGAAATCAGTGTGGGGGAACTCTCACAAAAGCGCAAAAAAGGCACTCATACCACCACCACAGCCCGCCTATTTCACATGCCTAAAGGTGGTGACCTCATCGATTCGCCCGGCATTCGTGAATTCGGTTTATGGCATATCAGCGAAGCAGAGCTGCTAAACGGTTTTATCGAGTTTCGCCCTCACATTGGCTACTGTCGCTTCCGTGATTGCGCTCATGAAAAAGAGCCAGGCTGCGCCATTTTGGCAGCCCTTGAAAAAGGCGAGATTAGTCAACATAGATTTGAAAGCTACTTAAGAATCAAACAGTCAATTCAAGACAATCAACACAGCTATTAATTGATTCAATAAAAAGATATAAAAAAACGAGCAAACAGCTCGTTTTTTATGGACAGTCACTATATTGGTATACCAGTCACTTCATCAGAATACCGTTTCAGGCGTTAATTTAATATCTGACTGTTTTACAGCATTCCCAAAATTACGACGATTTTGCGCCAACAATTTACGATAAGCATCATCGGTTAACAAAGTAATCGTAATCCGCCGGTTCTCAGGACTCGCTGTATTAAATCGGTTGTATGGTACCGTATCACCTAAGCCAACCACTTGAGCAAAACGGTTATCGGTAACCCCCCCTTCCTCCAGAATTTGACGGGCCGCATTAGCACGCAAAGCCGACAAATCCCAATTATCCAAACCTCTAGAACCAGCGTATTTCGATGAATCTGTATGACCACTGATCACAATCGGATTTTTCACCCGATTAAACATAGGAGACATAGTCAGCAAAGTATTTTCTATATCAGGCATCATACGTGCACTACCACGCTCAAACATAGGCTTGTCCGGCGTATCAAGTAAAGTAATACGCACCCCGATCGGAGTGACCTCTATTCGTAAATTTCTTTGCTCAGCCAGAAGGATGTTATTTTTTTCCAGCTCTTGCTTGACCAAATCATTTAACGATTTCGACTCCGAAGATTCATCACCATTGCCTACCATAGACTCATGAGAGGGCACATCCGTACTGCCAGGTTCAGGCAACTGTAAATCCAATTTTTTCTCGATACTCATAGCAGGACTGCCACCCAAATCAATTGGACTGGCACTGAAACCTGCCGTGCCCGCCCCTATTGGATCTTGAAAATAACCCTGAATGACTTGTCGTTCTTGAGGAGTTGTTACACTGAGTATCCATAACACTAGGAAGAATGCCATCATCGCCAGAGCAAAGTCCGCTAAAGCAATTTTCCAAGCGCTGCTATGATGCCCACCTTTTTTAACTTTCTTGACTCGTCGAATAATTAAGCTATTGGAACCTAAGGCCATTTTTCTTTCCCCTAAGAGCAGCTTATCGCCTTAGCGATACTGCTGTAGCTCAATCGACAATTCTGCAAAACTTGGACGCATTTCTGGCGGCAGCAATTTGCGACCCGTTTCAACCGCTACGGGTGGTGCATAACCGGATACCACAGAGTTCAAGCTCGCCTTGATGCACAAATAAGCTTTCAATTCATGGTTACCCAAAGTTTCTAGATGAGAAGAGGCAGGACCAACAAAACCATAGCCTAAAAAAATTCCCAAAAAGGTACCCACCAAAGCGGCAGCTACGTGATGGCCTATTTCCTCCAAAGGCCCGCCAATAGCTCCCATGGTAATAACAATTCCCAAAACCGCAGCAACAATACCAAAGCCTGGCAAGCCTTCAGCGACACGATTCAGTGCGTGACCAGGCTCCACTAATTCTTCCTGAATTTGCTCTATCTCATTATCCATGATGGCTTCAATTTCATAAGCGGGCAAACCGGTTAAGGTGAAGATACGATAGTTATCCGTGAGAAATTCCACTACTTCGTGGTCACGAACCACATCGGGAAAACGATGAAACAAATCACTGGTGAAAGGCGATTCGATATCTTCTTCAATGGACAAAAAGCCCTCTTGACGACTTTTCTGAAACAGACAATACATCAACCCCAATAATTGGGAATAAAAACGTTTATTGTGCCGACTTCCCGTGATCACTTGTGGTAGCATGGTAAAGACTTTTTTCTGCACAACGAAAGGGTTCGCCACCATAAAGGCACCTAAGGCGGCACCGCAAATAATAATGACTTCAAAAGGCTGCCATAGAGCCAATAACTGTCCATGTGCGGCTACGTATCCAGTTACAACACTGATAATTACGACTAGCAGGCCCGCTATTGCAAACATAATTTTACTTCCTTAATACTGACAAAGTATGCTCTTACATAAATATACAGTATGATTAATCAGATACGAAGTATAAGAGCATGATGCATACTTATAAACAACCGAGTCGGCAAAGTCACCTTTTATGAGCAGCAAATCTCCATCGGGCCTAAATGCATGGCTGAGTTTTCTTCAGACAAAAAAATTTCCGGTACGCGCTGGTAATTTGGCTCGTCTGAAGGCGCAAATACAACGTACAGAAGACACCTTGGAAAGCATGCAAAAGAACATTGCCAGCGATCCGCTCCTCGCATTCGCTATCTTGAATGAAGCGAATCGAATCGTACCAAATAGACACACCGAAATTAACACCCCATTCCACGCGGCTACTATGGTCGGTATGAAGGGCATCCACAATTTATTCAAGCATTTTGATGCTTACGAAACTCGTAATCGTAAATTACCTGAGCGTGTAAAAGCCTTTATCAGAGCGATTCAAACCAGCTATGAAGCCGCTACCATTGCTCGTCATTGGTCAATTGAAAAATTAACCAGTCACGAAGACGATATTTTCTGGATTACTCTCTTTCGTGATACCGCACGCTGGTTGCTTTGGTATCATGCGTTTCCGCAAATGTCGGAAATAGAACAACGCATCCAAAATGGTGAAAACGCCAATAAAGCTGAAACAATGGTGCTTGGATGTCGAATTGATGAATTAACCGTGCATTTATGTACTTTTTGGAATTCGCCAAACAATATTATCGAGTCCTTTTTGACCAAACACATTCCTAACACGGAAGAGTTACAGCAGCTAGCACACTTAGCTCATCACCCTGATGAGTTGCCCGGCTTTACTGAAGACAAACGTTTGACCATTTTAATCAACAATCCTTTGATTTTTTCTTATTGTGCCACCAAAGTGGCCCATGAAGCGGAACGCAATGGCTGGGACGCCAAACAACTGGCATTTTTCTACCGCATCATTGCGACTGTCATGCATCGCCGTATTGGCGAGGTCATTCGTACCGCCCATTTTGCTTCTACCGAAGCCGCCAAACTTTATAATATGCGCAGCAAGCGTCCTGTCGCTTTACAACTATTGGATCCAGATTTGTATACTGCGAAAAGCGCTTCTCGCCGTCCAAAAATTGTTGAATCGCCATTACAACAGTTAAAAAAAGCCTTAGCCAGAAGCGAGAATCAAAACAGTAAAAACCGAGCCAATTTAGCACTGAAAACCATTAAACAAACAATCCCTAACACTCAACACTCAATTCTGTTTAAACACAGCAAACAGCAAGCGCAGCCATTACTTCAATTTGGTTACAAACTTGACGTACTCAAAAACATTAACTGGAACGCCAACTCAAAAATCTTTAGCAAACTTTCCAGCGGTGTCTCAGCAAGCCATCTGCACGGTGAAAAATTACACGCTATGGTTTCCGGCCTACCAGGATCCTCAGACCAAATTATCGATTCAGAAAGTCACTTAATGCTGGCTTCGGCCAAATTAAACGACGAAGAAATGATGATATTTTGGTTGGAAACACGCAGTTCATTCAAAGACAAAGATTTCAAGACACTCAAACAAATAGTATCGTTAGTCAATAACACAAAAAATCAACCATCAGGACGAACACAGTGACAAAAGATCAATTGTTTGCCTTTGCGCAGCACATCACACCACAGAAATCCCTATCACGCATTATCGGGCGTATTGCTGAATGCGAAAACACTTGGGTAAAAAATACTTTTATCAGCCAGTTTGTTAAAAAATATCAAGTTGACATGTCTGAAGCGGTAAATAGTGATCCTTTGTCTTACCCTAACTTCAACGACTTTTTCACTCGAGAAATTCGTTCAGAACTTAGACCCATTACGCGTAAAAGGAATGGCATTGCCTGCCCTGCCGATGGGGCAATCAGTCAATTAGGGAAAATAGAGCATGGTACCCTTTTCCAAGCCAAAGGCCATCATTATAGCCTGACGAGCCTACTTGGTGGAGACGCTTCATTATCTGACCAATTTTTAGGTGGCTCGTTCGCGACTGTGTACCTCTCACCGAAAGATTACCATCGCGTTCATATGCCATTAGCGGGCAAGCTTACTAAAATGATTCATGTTCCCGGCAAGCTATTTTCCGTTAACAAAGTCACTGCGGAGCAAATTCCCAACGTATTCGCTCGAAATGAAAGAACCGTTTGCCTATTTAACACCGAAGCAGGCCCAATGGCTGTTATTTTAGTGGGTGCTATGATTGTTGCCAGCATCGAAACCGTTTGGGCAGGTCAAGTAACTCCTTTTAACAAAAAAGTGGTTACTTGGGACTACACCTCTTTAAACAATGTAAAATTAAAGAAAGGTGAAGAGATGGGGCGCTTTAAGCTGGGTTCCACAGCCATCGTCTTATTTGGCAAAGATGCCGTTGAGTGGGAAGACACGCTTCAAGCCGACAGCCCAACCAAAATGGGCATGGCATTTGGTAAAGTGATTAAAAGTTAATCATACATGGTTATAGGATAGATATGAAAAAGCCTGCAATTGAACTGACCCCCAATAGTTGGACATTCCAATTACTGGGGGTCTTTTTATGTCCAAATATCACAGAGAATTTAAACTGTCTTTAGCTAAG
>NZ_JBSWYU010000022.1:0-23072 GCF_056161265.1 Marinomonas sp. ABL3_031 | reverse complement strand
TCGGAAACTGAGCCTGAGCTGGACCCGCGCCGCAGTTCCAACTCACACCACAATCGGCAGGAATTGTAATTGGAGGAAGAGTTTGTGCCGCAGGCGTAGCTGCTTGAGCAGCAGCATTACAGCCTGCAACCTGAGTAAGAATTCCGGTTGTAACCTGAAGACACGCAGCACTAAAAGTAGGAAACTGAGCCTGAGCTGCAGGTACTGGAGAATTCATTACAGTTGTAGTAGCAGTTGTAACTGGACAAACAGGTGGAAAATAAGTAAACATTACTTGTTCCTCATAATTTTTTGTGAGTGACATTAGCCACTTACTGCTGAGTTTCGAAGTCTGACAGTAAGTGGCTTCTTTTGCTCCCTGCTTCACAACATGAGATCAAAACGCGTTCCAAATGAGTTTTAATCTCATCTTCCGCCGGCGCCTATTCAACTTAGCTTTGTATATTTGATTCGTCGATTACACCGGATTACACTAGTATGTCCCGTTACTTTTTCTTATGGACTCCACTTTGAAATCACTCTGAGAAATAATTAGTGCTTTAAGTAGAGAGTTTTATGATCAAAGAATCAGGAGCAATCTATGAAAAAATCACCTTTTACCGAAAGCCAAATCATAGCGATTTTGAAGCAACACGAAGCAGGAATATCGATTCCTGACTTAGCCCGAGAACACAGGATCAGTTCCACCTCTGTCTATAAGTGGCAAGCACAATACGGTGATATGGACGCCTCCATAGTGATACTTTTAAAAGAGTTAGAGGCAAAAAATAGACGTTTTAAGAAAGGTACACGGAGGAAGGCTTAAAAACTAAGATTCGACTTAGATCGATTGAGAGGGAAAGCTGCCTAAATAGCGAGAAATGGTTGAGCAAGCTATTGTGAAGCATGGCATTTCGATTCGCCTTTCTTAAATTTATATAGGAATTTTTGAAATCTACTTTCTCTCAAGATACATCAGTGTATAAAGTAGTCAATTTATACACTGATCCTGAAATTGACATGATCAATCCACTACTGCAAGATTACCGTAGGTTTCCAGCCAGTTTTTGCGATCCCCAGCGCGTTTTTTCGATAACAGTTTGTCCAACAACTCGTCTGTGTCCAATTTATCTTCCATAGTCAATTGTATTAGTCGACGTGTATCGGGTGCCATGGTGGTTTCTCGCAATTGCGCTGGGTTCATCTCACCCAAACCTTTGAAGCGCTGTACATTCGGTGTACTACGCTTATTTTCAGCGGCGATTTTGTGCAGAATGATATCTTTTTCTTCATCATCCAAGGCGTAATACACTTCTTTGCCCACGTCGATACGATACAAAGGCGGCATGGCAACGAACACATGGCCGTTATTTACCAAAGCCGGGAAATGACGTACAAACAAGGCACAAATCAAGGTGGCGATGTGCAAACCATCCGAGTCGGCATCGGCCAGAATACAAACCTTACCATAGCGTAATCCGCTCAAGTCTTCGTCACTTGGGTCCACTCCCAAGGCCACTGAGATATCGTGAATTTCTTGTGAGGCCAATACTTGCCCAGAATCCACTTCCCAAGAGTTCAGAATCTTACCGCGTAATGGCAAGATGGCTTGAAAGTCTTTTTCCCGCGCCTGTTTTGCCGATCCGCCTGCCGAATCCCCTTCTACAAGAAAGAGTTCACTACGCGTAGAATCTTGGCCTGCACAGTCAGCCAATTTACCCGGCAAAGCCGGGCCTTGAGTGATCTTTTTACGCACCACTTTTTTACTGGCTTTGAGACGTTTCTGCGCGCTGCTAATCACCAACTCTGCTATCTTTTTACCGTCGTCAACGTGCTTGTTCAGCCACAAGCTGAAAGCGTCTTTTACGGTAGCGGAAATGAATGGCACAATCTGACGCGATGACAAACGCTCTTTGGTTTGCCCTGAAAATTGAGGCTCTTGCAGTTTTGCTGACAATACATAGCTGCATCGATCCCACACGTCTTCTGCTGTCAATTTAATACCACGTGGTAAAAGGCTGTGGAAATCGCAGAATTCACGAATGGCGTCCAACAACCCCGTACGCAAGCCATTCACATGAGTACCACCTTGCGCGGTTGGAATCAGGTTCACGTAGCTTTCCATGACCAGTTCGCCCCCTTCTGGAAGCCATTGTACTGCCCAATCAACGCCTTGAGTCTTTTCAGTCAAACCGCCTACGAAAGGCGCTTCCGGCAACAAGGCGAAACCGTCATTGGCGGTAGCAAGGTAATCGTTCAAGCCATCTTGGAAGAACCATTCTTCTCGAACCTCTTCACTGCCACTTTGATCGATAAACACCATGTGCAAACCAGAACACAATACGGCTTTGGCTTTTAATAGGTGCTTAAGACGAGACAGGGAAAATTTTGGGCTGTCAAAGTATTTTGGATCGGCACTGAACTTCACCTTGGTACCCGTGTTTTTCTTACCCACAGTCCCTATTTCGGTCAGTTCAGAGGTTTTAAAGCCATTTTCAAACCCTATGTGGTATTGAACACCATTACGCTTCACCCACACTTCTAAGGAAGTTGATAAAGCGTTAACGACAGAGACCCCCACGCCGTGCAAACCACCAGAGAACTGGTAATTGTCACCAGAGAATTTCCCCCCTGCGTGCAGTTTCGTCAAAATTAGCTCCACCCCAGACACGCCCTCTTCAGGATGAATGTCTACTGGCATACCACGGCCATTATCTTCAACACTTAATGAACCGTCTTTGTAGAGAATCACTTCAATGCGATCCGCATGTTTTGCTAACGCTTCATCCACTGAGTTATCGATGACTTCTTGACCTAGGTGATTTGGTCGAGTGGTGTCCGTGTACATTCCAGGACGTTTTTGAACGGGCTCTAATCCACTTAAAACCTCTATCGATCCGGCGTTATATTCTTTTACTGACATGCGTATTTTTTCTTCCAATCAAAGGCTACCAAATGCAGATTATCAGCATTGGCATTCAAACTTAATAACCAACTTCTGAGAGTCTATCACTGCTTTTATTAAGTTTAAAACAGTGCAATACAAGCAAAGACTTAGTTGTCTAGTATTTGAGCAAATTGCAGAATTTCTGTAGCGTAACGCTGAAAATCAACAAAGCTGTGGTCACCATTTGCTTCTAGTGTGAGTTTAGCAGTATGGGGAAACGCCTTTAATGCGGCATGATAATCCAGCACTTCGTCACCCTCTTGCAGCATCAACCAATATAACTCTGCTGTTGGTCTTTCTACAATGAGAGATTGCAATTCCGTCATATGTTCTTGGGTGAGCACATAGTCCTCTCCGGTATAAGGGTTGTGCTGCACACCAAGGTAAGCCCCTAATAAGATAGGCGCCTCCACTGCAGGATTCACCATGACACAAGGAAGTTGATATTTTTCGGCAAGATACGCTCCGTAAAAACCGCCCAAAGAGCTGCCAATTAATGAGACGCCTTCTGACAAATGGGATTCGATTAACCTTTCTAGTTCAGCAATGGCCTGTTTGGGACGCCAAGATAAACGTGGTGACAACACTGCATTCGGTAAACCCGCTTGTTTCGCCGTTTGTTGCATCACATTGGCTTTATGAGAACGTTCGGAACTATTGAAACCGTGGATATAGATTAATACGGCCATACAAAATGCCTTATTAAAGAAGAAACATTAAGCAAACTGAAAAGGCAGAGGATGATCAAGTCGATGTCCGTGTTTTAAACAAAGCTCTAACAAGTCTGCCAATTGCTGATTCAAACGAAATTTTTCATCACGGTGTAACATGGCATCATTTGGATAAGGGTAAGCACCGCTGTATTGTCTATGGCCATCCGTAATTTCAGCAATGTTCACATCGTGATACAAGCGAATGGTCATGGACAGCGACGTTTCAAACAGCAATTTTTTCTGAGTTTGCGGACCAAACTCTAAAGCAATTTCAGTGGTAAATTTGCTTTCTTCCTTTAATGACAAGCGCAAACGACTTTCTTGGTCACCGTTTGTGTGAATCGAAAAATACCATTCCAACGCTTTTTCTTGGCCACGCATGATCCTGCCGATACGACGATAATTCAATTCGCCGAGCAACTGCAAGCTAACCAAGTCTGGAACGTATTGCTTGTTGGTTTTTTTCATCACACTCGTCATTCAGGTTAAGTCTTTCCTTCTGTGACCGCTTTTTCAGAGCTGGTTTCAGATGCTTTAATTGCGTCTAACTGATGTCCCATTCTGACATCCTTATCGTGCCAGTATAGGTTAAACCACTCAAAAAAGGCGTCTCTGTCTTGATCGGCTGGGCGAAATTCAGCCGACAAGAAACTCTCAGGTAACGCCACTTCTCGGACCATCACCTTAGCTTTACTCAATCGACCGCACAATACATCCCAGCCAGAAATATTGGCTTGATCGTACAATACGTTTAAATCCGTGATACTGGTAATACGCTGCGGCATGGTTTGCAAAATAAACCCTACACCACCCGCTTTTGGCTTCAGTAAATGTTGATACTGAGATGCCTGATCATCATGTTTTGCCTGAGTAAATCGTGTCCCTTCCACAAAGGTTAAGATGGAATTGGGGCGCTTTAAAAGACGTTCACATGAGCGCTGGGTGGTTGCCAAATCTTTTCCTGCAAGGTGCGGTTTTTTCGCTAGTGTTTCCTTGCTGTATCGTTTCATATAGGGAAACCCCATGATGTAGGTAGCGGTACCAACAAACGGCATCCAGAACAAAGCCTGCTTCATAAAGACTCTTGGCAATGGACGTTTTCCTTGAATTTGTGCCAATAGAATAAACACATCCACCCAAGATCTGTGATTGGAAATCATCAAACTCCAGCGAGTAAAGTCGGTTACCATGCTGTCATCTAAATCCCAATGCACGTCAAGAATCTGTTTAAACCACCACTCATTAGCAGCCACCCAACCGTTAAACAAACGATCAAAGTAGTCTTCTGCTAAGGCTTTATACTTGTCATTTCCCAATAATAAAGGCGCCACCAAATGCGCCATTAGTGACCAGAAACAGACATTTACACACATAAATATGAAGGAAGCCAAGCCCAGTACAGGTTCGAAAAAAGGCAGTTTTCTTAGCTCCTTTAAGCTGTCTTTTATCATAATGTTACTCACACCATTTATTCACAAGTTCAGATTTATGCAAGGCAAACCATTGTAATCCCATAATGGTACTGGCGTTTTCGATATCCTGTTGTAGTAAAGCGATGGCATCCTCTGCTGAAACTAAATGCAGTTTAATGTCTTCATTCTCATCCGCTAAACCATGACTGCGACTAAGATCCACTTTACTAGCATCGAATTCACCTGCGTACATACGCAAATATTCCACCAAGCCCCCTGGCGACGGAACAAACTTAAACATGTACTCCAAACGTTTTACTGCCACTCCCGCTTCTTCCATGGCTTCACGACGAGCCACTTGCTGATCGTCTTCGCCTGCTTCTACCATACCAGCGACCAGTTCTAATAACCAAGGAGATTCATTCCTCAATACCGCTGGGCGAAACTGTTCAATCAGCAATATTTTGTCCGCTACAGGATCAAACAACAAAACACAGACGGCATCATTGCGCACCATCATTTCCCGTGTCATTGGCTGACTCCATTCACCATTAAATTTTCTATGGCGCAAGGTCAGTTTGCGCATTTCAAAAAAGCCTTGATAGACGCTCTCGTCTTTGATCACTTCAACATCTTCACGACGATAACTTGGCTTAAATTTCATTTTGCTAAAATCCTATTTCGTCTCAATGACTCACTTTGGTGTGATCACTATTCTTTTCAATGTATTATGCTGCTAAGGAAAGTGCGAATCTGAATGGCCATAAGTCAACTCATGCGGATTCACAACTTTTACTATCCACTTAACCTGCGCCCGTTTGTGGCAGTTTATTAGGAGTGTAGCAATGGATAACTTACGTTGCAGCTGGTGTTTGGGATCGCCCGAATACATTCATTATCACGATACTGAATGGGGTATCCCAGTTTATGATGATGCTACTTTATTTGAATGCATTGTACTTGAAAGCGCCCAAGCAGGTCTAAGCTGGATTACGATTTTACGAAAAAGAGAAGGTTATCGTGCTGCGTTTCACCATTTTGACCCAGTAAAAGTAGCCAATATGACAGCACAAGACGTAAACCGCCTTGTGCAAGACGAGCGTATTGTTCGACATAGAGCTAAAATTGAAGCCACCATTAATAATGCCAAAGCCTTCTTGGCCATTGCTGAAGAATTTGGATCATTTAGTGACTATTATTGGGCGTTTTCTGACCATAAAGTGATTGATAATCAGGCCCAATCTTTACAAGACGTCCCAGCCCTGACCGAGCTTTCTAAACGTCTCGCGAAAGATTTAAAAAAGCGCGGCTTTAAATTTCTAGGTGCCACCACCTGTTATGCTTTTATGCAGGCCACAGGCATGGTTAATGACCATGTTATGGACTGCCCTGCCCGTCTGGAATAGGAGATTGATTTCATTAATGTTTCCGCTACTCTCGCCGATATAAGATACACTTAGTGAAGCGTACAATTCAGTCGGTAGATTGGTTCGTATCTTACTTAGCGTTACTGCTTCACAATCATGGCTAAGACAACACTCTCTAATTTTGGTTTGGTATTCAACATGTTTAATAACAAAAGCATTCTCATTACTGGTGGCACAGGCTCTTTTGGTCATCAGTACGTTAAAACCCTGTTAGCTAACTACCAACCAAAACGTTTGATTATCTACTCCCGCGATGAACTTAAGCAATATGAAATGCAGCAAGAATTTGACACGCCTTGCATGCGTTATTTCATTGGTGATGTGCGCGATAAAGCACGCCTTACGCAAGCCATGCGGGATGTGGATTTTGTTATTCATGCCGCAGCACTCAAACAAGTGCCGGCTGCAGAATACAACCCGATGGAGTGCATCAAGACAAATATTCACGGTGCTGAAAATGTCATTGCCGCTGCCATTGCCAATGATGTGGAAAAGGTCATTGCGTTATCAACTGATAAAGCCGCCGCCCCTATCAATCTTTATGGTGCGACCAAACTCGCTTCAGACAAGCTTTTTGTGGCCGCCAACAATATGGTTGGTCAAGGGCGTACACGTTTTTCTGTTGTACGATACGGTAATGTGGTGGGTTCACGTGGCTCAGTAGTGCCTTTCTTTAAAAAGCTGGTGGCTGACGGAGCGGATGCCATCCCCATCACTCACCCTGGAATGACACGTTTTTGGATCACATTGCCAATGGGCGTAGAGTTTGTACTGAAAAATTTCCAACGTATGCAAGGCGGTGAGATTTTCATTCCTAAAATTCCATCGGTGCGAATTATGGATTTAGCATCGGCTTATGCACCGGATCTATCAACCAAAGAAATCGGTATTCGTCCTGGTGAAAAATTACATGAAGTGATGTGCCCTGCTGATGACTCTTTTCATACCTTTGAGTTTGATGACCATTATGTGATTGCACCCAGCATCAAATTTCATCAAGAAGACATGGCCTTTGATCAAAATAAACTGGGAGAATCTGGCAAGTTGGTCGAACCAGGTTACGAGTATCACTCTGGCAATAACCCACACTTTTTGAGCACAGCTGAAATTTTGGCGTTCGACGATGGCCACTGATTTTATCCCTTATGGCCGACAAGCCATTGATCAAGACGACATTGATGCGGTGGTATCGGCATTAACCTCGTCCTATTTAACTCAAGGGCCAAGAGTCACCGCTTTCGAACAAGCCATTGCCAATAAAGTCAACGCCGCCCATGCCGTGGCCGTGAACAGCGCCACTTCGGCACTTCATCTGGCGTGTTTGGCACTGGGCGTGACGCAAGATGATTGGGTTTGGACCACCCCCAATACCTTTATTGCATCCGCCAATTGCGCTCGCTACTGTGGTGCTAATGTGGATTTTGTAGACATTGATCCCGATACTTACAATCTTTGCGCAACACAATTGGCGACGAAATTAGCTCAGGCAAAACAACAAAATCGCCTTCCAAAAGTGGTGATTCCGGTTCACTTTGCCGGTCAATCCTGCGATATGAAGGCCATACATAAATTAAGCCAAGAATATGGTTTTCATATTATTGAAGACGCTTCTCATGCCATTGGTGGCCGCTATCAAGAGGACTTTATTGGTGATTGTCGCTACAGTGATATCTGTGTGTTTAGCTTCCATCCGGTGAAAATCATTACCACGGGTGAAGGCGGTATGATTACAACGCAATCTGCACAATACGCCAAACACATTCGCACTCATGCACATCAAGGCACCAGTAAAGAACCTGAAGAATTAACGGCACAGTCTGGCGATTGGTATTACGAACAACATACTTTGGGATTTAATTATCGTATGACGGAGCTACAAGCTGCGTTAGGCTTATCTCAACTGACTAAGCTGGACCATTTTATCACCAAGCGACATGCAGATTTTGATTACTATTTAGAAGCCTTAAAGGACTTGCCAGTCACTTTGCCTATTCAATTGCCTGACAACTACTCCGCACTACATTTGTTTCCTATCTTGCTTCCAGAAGAACACAAAGGCGCTCGCAAAGTCATTTTTGATGCGTTACGCAGGGCAGGCATTGGTACCCAAGTTCATTATATTCCCGTTCATACCCAACCCTATTATAAGGCACTTGGCTTTGACTGGGGCGACTTTCCGGTTGCCGAAGACTATTATCAGCGCACCATGAGTTTGCCATTGTTCTACCAACTAACCCGATCCGAGCAAGACAAGGTTATCGCTGTTTTGAAACAGGCTTTAGAAGAACATGGAGTGGTATCCTGATGACAAATTGCCCTCCTATTAAGGTCGCGGTAATACCCGCTCGCGGCGGCTCTCAACGCATTGAGAAAAAAAACATTCGGCCTTTAAATGGCAAACCCTTAATCGCCTATTCCATAGAAACAGCTTTGCAGTCTGGTCTTTTTGAGAGAGTCATTGTATCTACCGATGATGAGGAGATTGCCAAAGTAGCGCGTGAATTTGGTGCTGAAACGCCTTTTTTAAGGCCAGCGGATTTAGCTGATCATCACACGGGCACGACTCCTGTCATGCAGCACGCTTTGCGCTTTTTAGAACAACAAAACGCCAACATAGACATGGCCTGTTTGATCTATGCCACCTGTCCCTTATTGACGGCGGACGATTTACAAAAGGGTTTAAGAAATGTGCCTGACACTGGCTTTTGCTTCTCTGCAACCACCTTTGATTTCCCCATTTTAAGGGCATTACAGGTAACAGAATCTGGCGAATTGACAGCCATGTTTCCTGAACACATTAGCAAACGCTCGCAAGATCTGGTCGAAGCCATTCATGATGCGGGTCAATTTTATTGGGCAAGACCGGAAGATTGGTTTGAGGTTGAAATTTTCAGTGCCCAATCCAAACCCTTAATATTGCCGAGACACCGTATTCAAGATTTGGATACGGAAGAAGATTGGCAGCGCCTAACCCAGCTAATGGCTTTGTATCACCCTCAATCCAAGTGACCGCTCTAGTAAGATTAATGCGTTATATAATGTTGTAACTGGAAAGAATAGCATCCACGACTCTGTCTGCACCTTTACCATCCACCAGCTGCTGCGCTGTTTTTCGCGCCTGTGCTTGCCATACTGAATCTTGCCATAATGCCCAAGCCAAAAGAATTACTCTTTCTATCTGCTGAGCAACACCCTCTTGAGGCAGATCATCAAATCGCAAAGCCCGACACCAGCCCAAAGGTAAGTGTTGTTCAAGCGATAAAGTTTGATTATCCGCCACTTGTACAAAAAGACTCGGCACGCCCATACAAGCCAGTTCAAATAAGGTGCTGCCTGCCGCAGAAATGGCCATTTTGGCTTTAGCCATCAAAGGCGTTACGTCTTCCACACCTTGATGAAGCTCAATTCCATTGGAATTGCAAAACGCTTTTACCTGTTCTGCTTGCTTGGCATTGTTTCCCAACATAACCACAATATCGGAGGCAACAAAGCCAAACCGCAAACAGTCTAATAATAAGGGTAACGTCAACGCCAGTGGGTCAGTTCCACCAATAGTTACCAAAAGTTTGGTAGGATTTTCATCCACATGAGCCGTTAAAAATGACTGACGCAATAACGCGTACTGACTACCTGTCAGGGGCATAAGCACGGAAGTGGGATACGTCTGCTCAAGGGGATTTAATACCCATTTAGCAGGAAATTCTCCCCGATCATTCATATCATCCAGCACCAATAAATTGGCTTGATGATGATATAAAGTCTGAATGTCTGCTCCTTGATAGCCATAGTGATCCAATATCACTAAGCCCGCTTGAGAGGCCATAGGCAAGAACTCTGCCTCTTGTGAAATGACAATATCATTCTGTTCAGCAAACGCACTACAATCTTGATGAAGAACAAACCGGCAAGTATGGCCTTTGCGCTCAAAAGCCGTTACCAAAGCCTGACATCGTACCCTATGACCCATGCCAATTTGCACAGACGAATCGGCACGAATCAGTATCTTCATACCATTAGATTCCAGTCGAGTGGCTGACCTCTTTTGACACTCTGAGACAAGGTTTTCCCTAACACATCAGGCCAATGTTTTGGTGCAAGCCCTAAAGAAGGTCGAATGATTTTAAGGTGTGCTTCGGTTAATACCGTGCCAGCGGGTAAATCTTCGCTAATATAGATAGAACGACGGTATTTCTTCGCCGCTTGTTCCGCTTCGGAACCACCATAGGTGACTTGCCCTAACGATGCTTTAGCAGCACGGCATGCTTCTACCATGGCTTTCATTTCGTCTGGTTCCATCGAAAATTCTGCATCCACACCACCAGCACTACGATCCAGCACAAAGTGTTTTTCAATCACAGTGGCACCTAATGCTGTTGCCGCAACCGCCACACCAAGGCCCTTAGTATGATCCGATAAGCCCACAGAACAGCCAGTGTGCTTCGCCAAATCCGCCATGGTCACCAAGTTCGAATCTGCAATTTTAGCTGGATAGGTACTAGTGCATTTCAATAAAGTGAGAGGGTTATCGCCAATGGCTCGAATGGTCGCGACTGCTTCTTCGATCTCTTCTTTGGTCGCCATGCCAGTCGACATAATGATCGGCTTACCGGTTCGCGCCACGGCTTCAATAAGAGGAATATCGGTCATTTCAAAAGACGCAATTTTATACAAGGGTACGTCAAGGCTTTCCAGAAAATCCACCGCCGTCAAATCAAACGGGGAACTGAATGCCATCAGCCCCAACGATTCTGCCAACTCAAACAAAGGCTTGTGCCATTCCCAAGGCGTAGAGGCCTTTGAATACAGGTCATAGAGGTTGCTACCCTGCCAAAGGCTGTCTGCTTCCGATACCATAAACTCCCCTTCACGCACGTCCAACGTCATGGTGTCCGCTGTATAGGTTTGTAGTTTAATCGCATCCACACCCGACTCAGCCGCCGCATGAATCATGGCTTTGGCAAGTTGAAAATCTTGATCGTGATTACCAGACAGCTCGGCAATAATAAAAGGCTTAGCATCAAACATAATTAACCATTGTAATGCGTAATGAGGTGATCGTTGCCCTGATCTACGTACTCAGAAGCTTGCTGTAACATGCTTGGCATTTCTTGTAAAAATTCGCACCAGGACTCAAATAGATACTTAGCACGCTTGACTGTTTCTAGCTCATCTTTATAGGCAAATAAAAATTGCACGATCAAAAATGAAGAATAGGTGAAAGACCCTAATAGAAGATCATGTATATGCCGATGAACGCTGCCTTTTAAAAAGAAAATATGACGGTGCTGAGACCAAAGAAAATCACAAACTTGCTCACGAGTAGTAAAGTTTTCATCCCAACCTTGCTGCAACTCACCACTCATCTTAGTAAAGTCTTCAACAGAAATAAGCGACTCAGCTGTTTCACTTAGCAGGCAATCTGGCGGCTCGGTAAAAAACACTTCTTCCAAAAGATTAATGACTTTTGTTTTATCGACTTCTGGATCGGTAATGAGTACATCATCAACTCTTAAAGGCGTCACGCCTTCAATCTTAGCGACATCGGATAAATTATAGCTCTCAAAATTACGACGTTTTTTCAGTAAACGAATTAAGGATTCTAATTGCACTCGAGACGTATCCATCATTCCTGTCGCATACACAGTGCCGCCAAAATTTCCTTCTCGCTCTACCAGCTTCGCTTCCTGAAAGGATTGAAAACCGGTTTCTTTACCATCTTTGTAGTAACCACTGTGTTTTGAGTGATGAACGGATTTATCTTTAAACCCATTATCCACGCCAACAAAGTAAACATTGTTAAAACCAAATAAATGCACATAAGACAAAGCCAAATTGGCAACCACTGGGTTACAAAAATTCAATTGAACGTAGTTCTTTTGGTCACCGTGATTCCTTGCATGACTTAAGATTAATGAAGTTACCGCCTCACCGGGTTTCAGTCCCATTCCTGTACGCTGAAAATAATCAAAAAACTCGGGATGCATCACATCCACGCTCAATCCCCAGATGCCTTTTAAATAGTCTTTGTCTAAAAATAAGAATTTATCAACGGTTTGCTTCATGCGTTCAATATCAACATGAAGATCAGGCACTATGCCTAATTTATGCAGCGTATTAATGGTTGAACCACATGAAATCAATAATACTTGATGACGAACGGATTTAATCAACTCAATACTTTGATCTAACGAAGGACCGTTACCGAGAATAAAAACAGGAATATTTGAAACGGATTTTGGTATGGCATCTCGACCTTGGAAATGTGCTAGCTTAGTCTTCGGCAAGGAACGTAACCCCTGCGCTATGCCAATTAATGCATCATCAAAAAAACCCCACCCCATTACCTGACGGGAATAATGCTTCTTAAAATAATCAAAAGCCTGATTATTTTCTGGGCTCTTATACCCCATAAAAAGATAGGTTTCTGGTGCCAAAAAGTAACCATTTTCCTGTAACTGCAAAAGATAAGTATCGGTAAATTCTTCCGGCTGAATGCCCAAAAAGAAGTGAACGGTTCGCCCATCTCGATTGAAATACTCTAGAATCCTTCCCCAATCAATTGCATATAATGAGTAATGAAAAAAATCTAAATCACTCTCATAAAGATAAAGATGTTTGATTTCTCTTTGCTCTAACAACAACTCAAGTTGATACCCAAGCTCTATACCAAATACAATTGTTGCTCCTACAAATTGGGGCCAACCTTGCTGCTTCTCCATTCCTTCTCGTTGGCGTTCGATCTCATCCAAAATCTTATTACTATAGAAAACATGACGGCTCTGATTACCCTCTGAACGTTCTAGGTTAAGAAGCGTCTTTGATGGGTGAGCTAATGCATAATCGACTTTGTCTTTCGCTTGAGATCTAGGGGCAGTAGAGAAGATAGATGCTCCAATGTCTTCTCTGTAAAGGTTCATGTCCCCCACTTCTTCCATGTAGACATATCGCTTTTTGGGTTTGTAATCTTTTAATTCTTCGTAGATATGGGGCATGACCTCAGAAAACATCGTCATATTTTTTATATAACGGTCTGACAGCTCTTGATCTTTTTCTCTTAACCGAGCAACACCCGCTCTAAAACTTTCTAGAAAATTTTCTGCATGCTCTATTTTCTTAGCCTGCTGGTCATTCTGCATGCTTTATGCCTTTATATTTACTGATGCTTTTTCGAACTTTCGTGGCGCGGTACAATTGATCCCGCATTTCAATGCGGCTCTCTTTTACTAATTGCACAGCTGATTGATGTACAACAACGAGTTTTTTTAATGTTTTATTGAATAAGGCGTGTTTTTTTTCTGGCTGAAGAGAAAAAATGAAGTCGTCGTTTTCCGAACACAAGTGCAAGATTTTCTCTATGTCTTTTGACAAAACAGCCTGTTGAAGATTATCCACCAATAGCGATAACCTTTCTATATCATACATTCACTGCACCAGCAGACTCGCTATTTCCTGAATGATAAGCCTGTTGTTTATCCGCTTCCGTTATCTGATCCCAAGCGCCTTTAATTTGCAACATAAGATCAATAACTTGATCAATAACAGCGCAATCTTTTGACACGCTCGCTTCATTGATTCGTACAATCATATAATCATACAAACCGTCTAAATTATCGACAAGTTCGGGATTCGCATCACGATCCAATCCATCCCTTAAGGCATTTATTATCTCAATAGATCGAGTAAGTGCTGCCGCTTTTCCTTCCCAATCTGAACGTTCTATACATCCCTTACCTAATGCAAGTCTATCTAGCACACCCTGCATCAATAGTTGTATCACTCTATGAGGATCTGCCGAGGCTAAATCGGATTTTAATGAGTCCTTCTTGTAGGCCTGAATCCCTTTTTTCCCGTACATATAACAACCTCAAAATATCTACAAAACCAACAAATCGCAGTTTTAAAGTTTATTCAACATAGAATTAAGATAATCACCTTGAGCATTCATATTAGCTAGTTGCGTATCTAGACTAGTAAATTTGCTTCGTAAAGATGCTTCATATTTTTCCATACGTTCTTCATAGTCAGCGAGTGACTCTTCTGTATCACTTATCGACTTATTCACCGAATCCTTTAGGGTATTACTCATTCCTCTGGGACCAACATAATTATCTAACAAGGCATCTAAGGATTTTGCTAGGCCATTTGAACCAATAAACAAAGTCGCAACACTGTCAAAGTCGGCATCCACTGCCCGATTAAATTTACTTTCATCAAAGGCAAGCGTACCGTTGTCTTGTAAATCAACACCAACATCAAAAATAGAGGTAAATGGGCTATCATCACTCGCATGAGTAGACATTAAATCGCTCGCCAATGAACTGCTTAAGTTGCGTATCATACTATTACCGTTTAACACAGCACCTCTAGCCGTACTTTGTTTGAAAACAGCAATTAAATCATTATAGGCGCTGACGAACCCTTGAATCGTTTCTTTAACTTGATCTTGATTATAGGTCACTTCTACTTTTACTGGATCCTGAGAAAGTTCCAATGCCTCTATTGATAAACCAGCAATAGCATCATCAAAACTATTTGAGTCACTGCGAACCGTAATACCATCGACGACAATATAAGCATCTTGTGCCTCACCACCCTCGGGAACACTCATTCCAGGAAAGAATCCACCAAGCGCAGCACTGTCTAAAGTTAAATTACTACTATCAATATTTAAGGTATTACCAGCTCCAGTAGTATTAGAAGTAATAGTAAAAAATGTATGACCTTCACCGTCATTTACTAGGTTAGCAGAGACACCATGGTCTTTGCCTTCTTCATTAATTTGTTCTCGAAGTCCAGATAAAGTCGTTTCAGGTTTTACCTCCATCTCAAACTCTTTATCGCCTATCGATAAAGTGAGCGTACCGCCGGAAGAAGTAACCACTTCGTCCCTAGATGAGAATGAAGAAATATCGGATATTAATCGACTGCCTTTCGCCAGCTGAGTGACTTGAATGGAATATTTATCGGTTGATGCAGTTTTGTCAGGGGCAACAGAGAAAGATGGGGTCTCCTCACCATTTGCCATAATGACATTTCGGCCAGAGAAAAGTTCTTCTTTATTCAGATCTTTGACATAATTTTTGAAATTATCAATCGCAGAGCTCACTGTTCCTAACGCGGAGAGCTCTGCTTCATAGCCTGCTAATTTGTCTTGGTATAATTTTACTTTCGTATCTCGTCTGGCACTCACCATGTCTGTGACAAGGCTTTCTAGATCCATTCCACTGCCTGCACCTAATGAGCCAATCGCCATACCTATCTCCCAGTAAAAACCGCTTACACCTTAAACAAATCAAACTTCGCTATTAACCAATGTTCCTTTGACATCACTTAATTGACTCATAATAGCATCAATTCTAGCCGACATCTTTAAAAACTCTTCTGTCGGCATTTGTCGAACAACATCACCGGTTGTTTGATCTAATACTTTAACAATATTTTTACTACGATCTTCGGTCATTTCAAAAGATAGATGGACATTCAATTGAGACATCTTACGATTAGCGCTCTCAATGACTTCTTTATCTACCTTTGCCGTACCGGTATATCCATGATTGTCTTGGCTATTTGCTTTATTACTATCGGACAAATTTCGAACGGTTTTCGCATTTACTTCTTGCTGCGCTCTAAATTGTTCCCCCATGCGTTGATCTTGTCTAGTTGCAACAACTCCTACAGACTGCTTAGAAAAATCACTAGAATTAATTGACATATAAGAAGCCCCCTAAAAGAAACAAAAGCTGGAACTATGCTCCAGCTTTTTGTATCGCTAAATTAACCCAATAGAGACAACGCAGTTTGTGGACGTTGATTTGCTTGAGCCAAAATAGATGAACTTGCTTGCTGAAGAATCTGTGAACTGGTAAGTTTCGCAGTTTCTTCGGCAAAGTCAGCATCTCGCACACGAGAACGTGCAGCGGATACGTTTTCAGAAATATTACTCAAGTTACTGATACTTGAACCCAATCGGTTTTGAACCGCACCCAATTCAGCACGTTTAGAACCTACCGCAGCAATCATATTATCCAAAATAGCAATCATACTTTGCGCATTTGCAGTTGAAGAAACAGATGGTGTTCCAAACCCTTCAGAGGTATCACCAAAACTTCTTGATCTACTTGCTGGTGGCTCAGGCATTTGAGGTGGTGCAGCATCAAACTCTTCACCATTTTCTTCCGCTGCCGCTCTTGCTGATTCATATTCTGCCACTCGTGCATCATAACTGTCTACTTCAGCTTGATATTGTGCTTCTTCAGCAGCATTTGATGATAGGCCAGCCATAGTAAAACCACCATTATTTGCATAATCTTGGTTCTCACCAGAACTTAAATCAAAACTGATCGTTTGATTGGCATCTGAACCTACTTGGAAAACACCATTATAAGTACCATCAAGCAAAGCTCGACCACCGAAAGTGGTATCCGAAGCGATACGATCAATCTCTGTAGACAACGCCTTAACTTCTTGTTGTAGCGCTTTACGGTCAGAATCCGAGTTCGATCCGTTTGCCGATTGAATAGACAGAGTACGCATACGCTGCAACATGTTAGTTGTCTCATCCAAAGCGCCTTCAGCAGTCTGAGCAACAGAAATACCGTCATTGGCGTTACGAACCGCCTGATTCAAACCATTAACCTGAGAGGTCAATCGGTTAGAAACCTGAAGGCCTGCCGCATCATCCGCCGCACTGTTAATACGCAAGCCAGAAGACAAACGCTGGAAAGCCGTATCCAAAGAATTACTTGAACTCATCAACTGACGCTGGGCATTGATTGATGAGGTATTTGTATTTACGTAAAGAGCCATCATAGCCTCCTAGGTTTTTTAAGTCCTGCCAAAGCAGATCGTATAAAGTTTTCGACAAGGTCTGGAAAACCTTTAGTCAATTTCGGAATTTTTTTTCCTTTATGTGGAAAAAAACCTCCCTAAAAGCGGCAAAAAAATGCCTTAACTAATTGTTTTAACTGGAGAAAGAAAAACAATTAAATTATTTAGATTTTTTACTAAAAATGCCTTTTTTTACCCCTTAAAGAGAAAAAAAGCCAAAAAAAGAGCACATTCGTGCACACACAAAAAGCACAGCCAAAAGAATTTCCTTTTTCACTCACTTCTTATTCTTTTAATCAAGACAAAACCGAACCACCAGAGGCAAAAAACCACCTGTTTAGGTGGCAATTCTCCACCCACCTAAAGGCAATATGCCTTGTCTATCCAACCTGTTCATTTCAACCAGCACCGACCCGATAAAAGAGTCTCAAATGACGATTAATCAATGATTCACCTGTTCATAAATCAATCAATATTTCATCACCTAACAGAACTTCACGACGCAGTTAAAAAATGCATTCAAAGCGATAAGGTACGAACTCAAAAGCCTAAAACCCTCACTAATCGAATTAACCCTGATAGTAAAAAAATTAAGCACAAGACCTTTCTCATCCAAACTCTACTGTGACGGAATTGGCGTAATACAACGAAAACCAAGCGAACAAAAAAACCAACCCATAAGAGAAATAGGAAAAATCACTTTCTCTAAAAGCCTCTGTTTTTGCGTCTTTCTATTTCCATGATCAATAACCACTCCCACCTGATACACGACGAGTTCGGCTGGCATTAAATAGCTTCTCGAGTAGCGATAAGGCCTAGACCATCCATCATTAGCCACCAGCAACACAGCCTTGTTTGCTGGCATCCATCGACTATAAACATCCACCGACTACTAGCTACGAAGCAAAAAGCACAACTTCTGTGGTTTCATGCCAATTCTGCTAACCACCAAAAAAATCACTAGGATTTTCGTTAGGGAAGGTACAAAGCAGTCTCCGGAAAGACCCGCAGCAGACTCACATGAATGTGAAGCATTAAAGCAACGCATTAACTTGCTGCCGAACACAGTCTCATTCGTACCTTACCTAGACAATCTCTCAATCCAAACAGAGCTTCACCAGGATAATCAGTGGTCTTTTGAGCCCATTAGGCATTAGCATTCACTACCGATTAGCCACCTTCTGTCACCCAATCCAGGAACAAACTGGTATAAAAGCAGCTTGAAGCTTGGAATAAATGCGCTATACTTGGACCGCTTATCACGCAAATATTTTGGCAATTATGCTCTAGTGTTTTTGGCACAAAGCTACCCTGCCAAACTGCTCCGGCACTTACTTATACCCTGTTGAAACACCTTCATCTTGGTACACCCATCTTTCATTAGGTCCCATCAAGATAAATTTTCGGCATAACAAAAGCCTAGCGAAAATAAACACCATTGTTTCGCACCCCAATACCAGCCGGCTAATAGACAGTGAAACCTTAGAAACAGATTTCTTATGTCTGTAAACACTGGATTACTGCTGCTTAAGATCGCATCATCTGACACAAACTCTTTGCACACTGCGTGTATAGGTATTTTTCACTCTCTTCGAGTGTGTATTCCGATAAAATTACGCTATAGATTCACCTTTTCGATCTCATTCGAATTCATTAAAAAAACAAGATAAACAACCAACTTTTAAATTGGCCGACCATTGTTTAACCTCAATCAGAACCCTTTTATAAAAGAGTCATATATCAATCTACTTTTAACCTGAGATGGTTCAATTCCTTTACCATCGAAAACAGCATTATTAGTAGGATCCCTCAAAGCAAGAGAATCTGACCATAAGCTCATACCAAACTTCAAAACCAGATACTGTCCATTGCTATCCGGAGAAACACGAACACATCGTCTAAACTTGAGCTTCGTCGCAGAGGCAGACAAGCAAGACCGGAACGAACAAAAACTCTACAATCGGTCATAACAAAGAGAACTTACTTCTATGAAAGCTCCAAAGAAAACCAACATGAACCTAAGTCATTAGGGCTGCACAAGAATGCGCCACCAAACGAGATTCAAACTCTTTTATTAGTTGCCAAGTTTCATTGTCCAATATGTTCAATATTGGACAATGAAACTTGCCTCGAATAACAGAGAGTTATTCTCACGTTATAGCCATTGGACTCGTTCGCATCTTTCCTAAACTCTTCCATTCTCTATCTGCTTCTTTGCTTACTCTTTCAATAATCTTATGAACACAAGCATTCGTTGGTGCATAGTGATCAATCACATTACGCCGTACCTCTACAGATGGTGACGTACAGATTTCATCAATTCCATGTACAAATACCCTCAATTTCATATCCAATTCTTTTGTCATAAACTCGTCTTGAAAAATTGAATTTAGCTTTGTCAAAAAACGACTAACAAAGGCTTCTATGTACTCAGATAGAACCTTTCAATCCCATACCATAGACATCAACCACTTCATATTTAGGTCGCACTTGTCGTGATACATCATGCATCCTCTCACTCAAATTCAACCATGAAATGCCTATACCGATTTCCAAATTAAGTAACGTTTCCTTGACTGTAAATCTCAAGCAATCCTATGACTATCCCTGTTTTAATGATGGCTTGCATAGCAAGATCACTTTAATCAAGATGCCCAATGACATTGAGACACGCCAATGTACGGAAAGTAAAACAAGCCTCTTAATCCCAGTTACTTTCATTATCATTTCCTCGGCACCAACCTATCTATAAAAACCTATCTGTAAAAAAACAGTGATAAAGAACCCTAAACTCAAGAAACGGCAAGAATAAACCTTCTTAGAGAGCCAAAGAGCACAAGCCAAACTCTCTTTATTCTTAAATTAAGCTTCTTGCTAACATCTTCCGCCTTAGATGACGAAACTTGTCTCGAATAAAAGACAGTGATCCATACGCTCCCCTCCTACTATGGAATCAGGAGATTAGAGCATCACAAAAGCAGTCGTCTTAATCAGTGGACTTATTCGTACCTTCTCTATCCATTTGTTCTTCTAAACCAATCTCATAATTACCCTATCTTCACTGAGCTCTACCTCTATCAGCTCAGTTCACAAGATAATTAAGGCATTAGCCTAAACAATTACCGTTAGAAAAATGTTCTTTCGTTACTCTAGTAAATATTCCATCCTTACAAACATACTGATCCATCAAATTTGGGCATAAAAAAAGCCGGGAGAATATCTCCCGGCTAAAAGGCACCTCTAGGAGAGAGAAGTTGCCTATAATCCGAGAAGAGCTCACACCTTAACTTACAATCTAAAGTAGAGAGATCCTCACTGAATCATTAATTTCCCAACAATGCTAATGCAGCTTGCGGTCTTTGATTTGCTTGAGCCAAAATCGTAGAACTTGCCTGTTGAATAATTTGTGAACTTGTTAATGCAGCAGACTCAGCAGCGTAATCTGCGTCTCGAACTCGAGATCGTGCTGCAGATACGTTCTCTGAAATACTGGACAAGTTATTTACTGTTGAACTAAAGCGGTTCTGAACAGCACCTAGTTCCGCTCGCTTAGAGTCAACAGCTTGAATCATTACGTCTAGCATAGCGATCATACTTTGCGAGTTTTTCACATCAGTAATAGAAACAGAGTCTGCTGTAATCAGCGGTGTACCGTACTTTTTCTCTGCTTCTATTACGGTTCCATCAGGCTGTGTTATAGAACCATCTGGATGATTAATGGTTCCATCAGGATGTACGATAGAGCCATCTGGCTGCACAACTCGACCATCAGGAAATGATATGCTTCCGTCATTTAATGTCGTGGTACCGTCCGCATTGAGGACAGTGCCATCTTCATTTACAACATCCTGTCTTGGTGTACCATCTTCATTGATTGGCATACCAGTCTCATCAATCAAAACGCCATGCTCATTAATCGTACGACCCTGCTCATCGATTAAATCACCATTCTCATTAACAAGTTTGCCTTCTTCATTTATTAACTCGCCATCTTCATTAATCAGATGGCCTTGCTCATTCACAGCATCACCATGTTGGTTAACAAAGCCACCATCTTCTGTTGGAATCACTCGAACTGGTTCTGGCTCTGGCTCTTCATAAGGAACACCTGACGTTAAACCAGAAACAGTAAAGCCACCATTTCCTGCAAGGTTAATTGAGTTATTAACACCACCAAATTCCATAGAAAAACTGATTGTTTGGTTAGCGTCAGCACCGACCTGAAAAATACCTTTGTAAGTTCCATCTAATAAGCTTCGCCCACCAAAGGTTGTAATGTCTGCAATTCGGTTAATCTCTTGTGCCAGTTGACCCATCTCTTGTTGCAGGGCTATACGGTCTTCATCTGCGTTAGAACCGTTTGCCGATTGAATAGACAAGGTTCTCATACGCTGAAGCATATTCGTCGTTTCTTGAAGCGCCCCCTCTGCAGTTTGAGCCAGAGAGATACCATCATTTGCGTTTCGAACTGACTGATTCAAACCATTAATCTGAGAAGTCAATCGATTGGAAATTTGCAAACCAGCCGCATCATCGCCCGCACTGTTAATACGTAGACCGGAAGATAATCTTTGAAAAGCGGTATCTAATGCCTTACCGCTACTGGTTAATTGTCGCTGAGCATTCAGCGAGGACACATTTGTATTTACGTATAAAGCCATTTTAATCTCTCCTAAATTTTTTAATTAAAGAGACCGACCTTTTGTTTGATTAATTATCAAGGTTTCTTTTGTCTCTTAATAAATTTATCGTCATTTCGACTTTTATCTTTAATGTTTTTTCGCTTTTTTCTTTAGAGCTTATTGGTTTTATAAGATTGCTCTTTGGGGCGATACTTGATTTATCGAACGAGACAAAAAGAACTTTAAAATTTTTATAAAATAATAATTTATATAAAATTAAATACTTTAAAAACAACAACTTAATGGAAATTAAATTTTCCTAAAAAGGATTTGAAATGGTTGAAATTTAAACAAAAAAACATTATTTTTTTTGTTAAAGTTTTTCCATTTTTTGCCGAAGGACACTCTTAAAATCAATTTGAGTAGAATAAAAAATCAATTTTTCATTTAGTGTTATTTAAAACATCTTAAATAAAAATAAGTCTATTATTTGATTAGCCAATCATTCGAGATGCTTATAGAGGGAGTTCTTCTAAGGAAAGTAAATAGATTTAAAAAATTGCCTTACTCTGCAAGAGAGCAACACTCATAGAAATTAACAAAACCTAGGGAAGGTGCGAATAAGTCGGTAACATGAGATAATCTCGCCGACTTAAGATAACTACAACGCCTACCGATTATGAGCCGGCTTTCCTTCGCTGACACCGAATTTACCAGCAAACGCCGCAAGACTCGCAAAGAACTCTTCCTTGGTCAAATGGATAAATTGATTCCTTGGCAGCAGCTTGAAGCCCAAATTGAACCCTTCTATCCAAAAGCAGGTAATGGACGTCGCCCCTATCTTTTGTCTACCATGCTGCGCATTCACCTTATGCAGAACTGGTACAGCATGGGGGACCCAGCAATGGAAGACGCTCTTCATGAGATTACCTCTATGCGGCTGTTTGCTGGGTTATCCTGAGAAGGCGCGATACCTGATCACACAACTATTATGAATTTTAGGCACTTACTAGAAAGGCATAAGCTTGGACGAAAGCTATTTAAAGAAGTCCACAAATGGCTATTAGACTCAGGTGTTTACTTCAAAGAAGGCACCACCGTTGACGCGACGATTATTGAGGCGGCTAGCTCAACCAAAAATAATG
>NZ_JBSWYU010000021.1:0-23629 GCF_056161265.1 Marinomonas sp. ABL3_031 | reverse complement strand
TACTAAAGTGTGAAAATGGAGCGGGAAACGAGGCTCGAACTCGCGACCCCAACCTTGGCAAGGTTGTGCTCTACCACTGAGCTATTCCCGCATACTTACACTATTTTGCGTTTAACCTTCGACCGATAAACGCTAGACTAAGCTACAACCTATTAAAAAGATTGGCGTCCCATAGGGGGTTCGAACCCCTGTTACCGCCGTGAAAGGGCGGTGTCCTAGGCCTCTAGACGAATGGGACAAAAACATAATCTTGCTGTGTGAGCGGGTGCGTATATTACTGTTACTAATCTTAAAATCAACAGTTTTTTTCATTAATTTAGGCCTTGTTGAGAAAAACCTCTTTAAAAATCAATATTAAGGAAACATGTATGCTGAACAAATCCACTATTTTAGCTCTTTCCATGTCGACTTTGCTGTTCGCTGGCTGCACCACAACACACTATATCAGTGTGGAACCAAAAGCTGAGATTGAAGCCAACAACTTGACCAATGATCGCGTTATTAAGGTATCAACTAGCACCAAGCTAACGAATTCTGTTGGGTCAATCACCACAGGGTTAAATGAACATGCCGACATATATACAACGAACGATATTAAAAAGAGCGTACAACAAAGCATTGTTAACGGTCTTAAAGCAATGGGATTCACACCGGATCAAGGTGTTTTGCCAGCCGCCGACCTAAAAGTAAAGATTACTAAGATGAGTTATCAGACCAAAGTGGAAACCTTTAAAACCATCGCCACTTTAGAATTTGAATTAAATCTCGTGCTGGCCGCTAAAGGTCAAACGTATAAAGCCAATTATGGCTCACAGAAAGTTCGTGAATATGGCACCATGCCTTACCAAGAAAGTATTCAACAAGATATGAATGAGCTGGCTAGCCAAACCGTCACTCGATTACTAAAAGATCAAAACGTCATCACCTTGCTTAAATAGCCAAAACAAAGCTTGATTAGCGAAGAAATGGGCAAGCCAAGTACTTGCCCATTTTATGGACATATTAATGGTGCTTTTCAAAAGATGACAAACTGGCCAATTACGGCTTCTCATCATCCTTGTCTATAAAAGATAAGGATGCTGAGTTTACACAGTAACGTAAACCTGTTGGCTGCGGGCCATCTTCAAAAACGTGCCCTAGGTGAGCATCACATTGTTGGCAAACAATTTCAGTACGACGCATCATCCAAGATACATCTTCAATTTCGCCAATGTTATTGGTGTTTCCATCATAAAAGCTTGGCCAACCTGACCCCGAATCGTATTTGGTGTCGGAAGTAAAAAGCAACGCGCCGCAACAACGACAATGATACTCCCCTTTCTCGTAAAACTTTTCATACTTACCGGTAAAAGCGCGTTCGGTGCCTTTTTTTCTTACTATGTTAAACACCTCTTCAGGTAATTCTTGCTGCCACTCTTCTTCTGTCTTTACTGTTTTTTTACGGCTATCTGACTCAGTCATCTTGAATGCTCCCAAGTTAGGTGTAAAGTTATTGCCTCAGCTACAACTAAGGACAATTTGGTGCAAATTCGTAAATCCAACAAACTCGCAAATATCTGTTATGAAATTCGTGGTCCCGTTCTTAAAGAAGCCATGCGCATGGAAGAAGAAGGCCAACGAATTTTAAAACTCAACATTGGCAATCCAGCGCCCTTTGGTTTTGAAGCACCAGATGAAATCCTAGTCGACGTCATTCGTAATTTACCGACTTCACAAGGCTACTCTGAATCAAAAGGCTTATTTTCTGCGCGCAAAGCCGTCATGCAGAAATACCAAGCCATGGGCATAAAATCCGCAGACGTTAACCACGTATGGATGGGGAACGGCGTGAGCGAACTCATTGTCATGGCCATGCAAGCACTGTTAAACGACGGCGATGAAATTCTCATACCAGCCCCTGACTACCCTCTTTGGACTGCTGCTGCCACCCTCTCTGGTGGTTATGTTAGACACTATATGTGCGACCCTGGTTCCGGTTGGCAACCCGATATTAAAGACATACGTGCCAAGATCTCTAATAAAACCAAAGCCATTGTGGTTATTAATCCCAATAACCCAACGGGCGCAGTGTATGAAAAAAGTGTCTTACAAGCCATTATTGATCTAGCAGATGAACACAATTTACTTATTTTCTCTGATGAGATTTACGATAAAATCCTTTATGACGAAGCGCAACACATTCCCACCGCAACATTAACCGAAGGACGCATGCCTTGTGTTACTTTTGGCGGCTTATCAAAAGTGTATCGCACCGCAGGCTTTCGTTCTGGTTGGATGACCATCACCGGCGATCGCAGTAGGATAGGCGACTTTATAGATGGCATTGATATTTTAAGCTCGATGCGTTTGTGCGCCAACGTACCCGCACAACATGCCGTGCAAACCGCGCTGGGCGGTTATCAAAGTATTAATGAGCTTATTACCCCAGGCGGTCGCCTATATGAACAAAGGCAAGTTGCATTTGATGTTTTGGACTCTATTCCTGGCGTGAATTGCCATAAACCTCAAGGTGCCATGTACTTATTCCCTCAACTCGACCCCAAAGTGTATAACATTAAGAATGATATGGATTTGGTGCTGCAGTTCCTCAAAGAAGAAAAGGTTCTTATTGTACAAGGCACGGGATTTAATTGGCCCACCCCGGATCATGTGCGTTTTGTGTTTCTTCCTCATGTTGAAGAGCTCACACCTGCAATGGAGAGATTTGCCGCTTTTTTGCAGAGATTAAGACGTTAAAATCCTTAATCTGGTATCTTGAAATAATCCTTCAAACCCCTACTATGCTCCTTACCAGTCTTGTTAGGAGCATAGTAAAATGCGTATCATTCTTTTCCTTTTGACCAACCTTGCTGTCATAGTCGTGGCAGGCATAGTGTTGAGTCTATTAGGCGTAAATGGCTATATTAGCAGCAATGGCTTAAATCTTTCGTCCTTGCTGATTTTCTGTGCGGTCTTTGGCTTCACCGGCAGCTTTATCTCGCTATTTTTATCCAAATTCATGGCCAAGAGAGGCTCTGGCGCAGTGGTGATCGAACAACCACGAAACCACAAAGAAGTTTGGCTATTGGACACAGTGAAAGAACTGTCTAATAAAGCTGGCATCAAGATGCCAGAGGTGGCCATCTTTCCATCTCACGATGCTAACGCCTTCGCTACCGGTTGGAATAAAAACGACGCATTAGTAGCCGTATCGAGCGGCATGCTAGATCGCTTTCCACCCGATGAAATCAAAGCCGTTTTAGGGCATGAAATTGGTCATGTAGCAAATGGCGACATGGTGACCTTGTCTCTTATTCAAGGAGTGGTAAACACTTTCGTTATGTTCTTTGCACGGATCGCAGCTTACGCGGTAGACCAATTCCTTCGCCGAAACGACAACAATAGCTCGGTTGGTTTTGGTTACTACATTGCAACCTTTGTGTTTGAGATTGTATTTGGCATCTTAGCGTCCATGATCGTTATGTGGTTCTCACGTTTCCGTGAATTTCGTGCCGATGAGGCTGGCGCCAAGCTTGCAGGTAAAGGCGCTATGATTGCCGCTCTAGCGCGCTTACAGCAAGAGCATGAAGAATCACACATGCCAGATTCTATGTTGGCGTTCGGCATTCGCCAGGGTAAACGTCCAAGTTTAGGCGAGCTATTCTCAAGTCATCCACCTATTCGCGATCGCATCCAAGCCTTACAAGCCCTATAAGATCAATATCCGCCATCAAAAACGCCAGCAAATTTGCTGGCGTTTTTGATGGCTATTCATCACTATTTCTTGGCCTGCAATGTTTCTAATATGTAGGCTATCAAAGGAATACCACCTTCTTTAGAGGGGGTGCAAAAACGTATGCCATAAACATAAAAATATTCCACTCCCATACGGGTTAGAAATTCATTATCCACCATACTGGCCTGCACTTGCTCAAGCATTTGAATTTCCTGAGATCGAATCTCACAATCCAATTTCAATAAATGGGAATAATTGCCAATTTTTACGTTACACGCCATTTTCATGGTCTGATTCACCGAACCAAAATCTTCTTTGGAAATTAGCTTGGCACCACCATAACTTAAGTCGGTAATAATGGCCGATGACACGTTACCAATAGAGGTATCACTACCATCTCCTTCCACATTACAAATCAAGCGAGTCTCAACCCGCACTGCCTGACGGACTTCAGAGGCTTCAACGTAACTTGGGTAAGCAATATGTAAATGCGCTGCAGGCTCCAAATAGCTTTTTGCCACTTTACTGGAAAAAGCACATACATGAGTACTCAGCATTAAACGCAGATTCACTACTTGGCTGTCGCGGACCAAAATGTTTTTTCCGTTTAACCTTGGGCAAGAAAGAATCAAGGAAACACCAGGTATATTACCTAGTACTTTCACCATATGCCGACCCGGCGGGGAAATAAACTCAATTTGCACACTGGTGCCAATCGGCACATCAAGGTCTCCTAAATCGACCTGCATTACTCCAGCCATGTCCTACCTTAATTCTCTGTTTATCATTGATTGAAACCAACTGCGTTCAAGCTGGACTGCTCAGACGGATGGTGAGCTTGACAAGTATTAAATTCATCCCGCTCTACATAGTTTTTCCTGAGCCAATCAAATATGTTCTCTTTTGTGTTCATACGATACTGAAATCGTAAACGCGCATCGTCTCTTGCCACATCATAAATGGCATGCATGCTTCTCGCCAGCATTTCTTCTTTACACAGCCTTGCATTAAGCTGAAGGCGTTGCAAATTACCTGACGTCACCGCGTCTTCTACACTGAATTGCGCCTCTAAACCAAAGCATTTGCACAAGGCTTGATAAACCATCCAGGTGCCCTTTTCACGGCCTTGTCGACTGTAACCGGCTATATGCGGTGTAGCAATATCAGCAATACTTAGTAACTCTTGTGAAATATTAGGTTCGTTATGCCAGACGTCCAACACCAAGTTAAGGTCGCCAGAAAGCGCCCCAAAACGTGATAACAAAGCGTCTTCATTGATAACACCACCTCGGCCTGCCGATATAATACTGCTACCGGCCTTGATCTGAGCAAACTCATTTTCAGACAACATATTCAAAGTAGGATATGGACCAGACTGAGTCATTGGTGAATGCAAGCAGATAACATCACACGCTAGTACCTCTTCTAATTCAACGAAATTAGCCTCTCGTGTCAGCGTGGGATCATCTGCCAACTTCAAAGGATCATAGACACACACCTGACAACCCAAAGCAGCAAAACGTTTATAAACAGTACGCCCCACATTGCCAAAACCTATCACAGCAATGCTCGCAGATAACCAAGCCACCCCTTTACTCAAGTATAGAGAACTCAATGCACTGAACACATAATCGGCAACGGCATCAGCATTACAGCCTGGAGCGCTGGCAAAGCTAATATTTTGTGACCGCAGATAAGCCTCATCGATATGATCCACCCCTATGGTGGCGCTGCCGACAAATTTCACCTTACTATCAGCCAATAAGCTCGAATTCACCTTGGTTACCGATCTTACCAAAAGCGCATCTGCGTCTTTAACTTGCTGGGGCGTCAAGTCTCGACCACTCACTAAGGATACCTCTCCCAAATGGGAGAAAAGCCGTTTTACATTCGGCATATTTTCATCAGCAACGATTTTCATATTCGTGTTTTAAAAACTCACTAAAATCAACATCGGGATGGCGTTTCGCCAATAAAAATCGTGCATAAATCTCCGCCCTTTCAGGCAGGTTTTTATTTTCGATATAGGATTGTACTTGCTGCATGACCGCCTTACGAAAAGGTGAAGCATCGTAATCAGGATAGGCCAAATTATCGACACTGACGTTAAAAGGCATACCAGCTGACCAGTGCAAAATACATTCAACTGCTTGCGGCTTCACTTCAACTTGTTCAAATTCTGCTTGCTGAGTTAAGTCTCGGCTGTCGGTTTCATACCAATAACCATAATCTTCAAGCCGTCTTCTTTGCGCACCTGCAATACACCAGTGACTTACCTCATGCAAAGCACTAGAAGCATAATCAAGACGGAACAATATCTTTGCCGGTTGATCGCCCTTAGCAGGCAAATACAAAGGCTCATCAGCATTACCAACCAAGCAGGTTTGGTAAGAATGCAAAAAACACTGATTAAAAGCCAATACCATTTGGTCAACAAGAGCCAAAAATCCAGTCTCCAAAAAAGTAGCGATTATCACACAAAAAAGCGCCATGTAGAATGTCTACATGACGCCTTTGAATCTTTTACTACACCTTATACCAATAATTAACCGCGATAATAATTGGCTGCCACAAAAGGCATTTTAGTTTGTGTTAATGCAATCATTTTACCACGCATCTGTGCAAAAATAGGTTCATCAGCGACCAGTACCTCTAGATCAACATAGCCCATCAAGATAGGCTTCTCCAAACTAGGTGAGAAACCGCCACTGGTCACTTTACCAACTAAATTCCCCGCTTGGTTTACCAACTCAACCCCTTCACGAATAGGGGCACGACCTTCGGCAATAAAAGCAACGCGTTTTTTACTTGGTTTATCAATAAACTGCGGCAAAATCACATCCGCACCCAAGAAGCCACCAGCGCGCGCCCCCTCTGTACGACGGACTTTTTGAATGGCCCAGTTCAACGACGCTTCAACTGGCGTTGTTTTGGTATCAATATCATGCCCATACAAACACAAGCCAGCCTCAAGGCGAAGCGAATCGCGCGCGCCCAAACCAATCCACTCCACTTCAGACTCAATCAACAAAGCCTTTGCTAAGGTATCCGCCTGCTCATTTGCTACAGAAATTTCGTAACCATCTTCCCCTGTATAGCCCGAGCAACTCACCCATAATTCAATCCCTTGCCACACAAACTTAGTGCTTTGCATGAAAATCATGTTAGCGGCCTCTGGCACCAAACGTGCGAATACCTCACGCGCTTTAGGCCCCTGTAAAGCAAGCAAAGAACGATCATTTAAAACCACCACCTCAGAAGTGACTAAGCTTTTCTTTAAATGATCAATATCTTGATCTTTACAAGCAGCATTCACCACCATGTAAATTTCATGCCCCCAGTTAGCGAACATCAAGTCATCTGAAATACCGCCACTTTCTGTGGTAAAGATACCGTAACGCTGCATGCCTTGTGGCAAATCAATCACATCAACGGGCAAAATAGCCTCTAACTCTTGCTTAACCTTCTCGCCCTTTAGCAACACTTGCCCCATGTGAGACACATCAAACAAACCAGCATGTTGGCGCGTCCACAAATGTTCTTTTTTAACCCCTAGTGGGTATTGAACTGGCATTTCATAACCTGCGAATTCAACCATTCTGGCACTGCTAGTAAGGTGCTGCTCATATAGGGCGGTACGTTTCATTTTATTACCTGCAAGATTCTTGTTTGAAAAAGTTTCCAATAGGAAACAGGTTACCGAAAACACAAGCGCCTTGACAAGTACTCGTTTGCTTTATTTAAACCAAGCGCCACATCACAGCGTACGTAAAAGATACTAAATAAAACCGTTCGGTCAAATTAAACTTAAAATCAGTTTTTTGATACAAATGCGTTTTTCATGTTTCCAATTGGAAACTTTTTGATTATGATAAACACAAATTGACGTGAATAGGACAATGACTGACGCTCTAAGAAAGATGATCTTTTTTCATCACCTTAGACTGCCAAAGTGTTATTATAGTTAAGACTCATTGTCTTATGGGCATACATGTTTATTTAAGAGGATATTTTCCATGGCCAACACCGAAGCCTTTTTCAGTCAAACGCTTGCTGAGCGTGATCCTGAGCTTTATGCAACCATTACTGAAGAGCAAGAACGTCAGGAGACTGGCATTGAATTGATCGCTTCTGAAAACATCACTTCTAAAGCTGTATTAGAAGCGCAAGGCTCTGTGCTAACCAATAAATACGCTGAAGGTTACCCTAATCGTCGTTATTACGGTGGCTGTGAAGCGGTCGATGTTACTGAACAATTAGCTATAGATCGTGCTAAGCAGCTTTTTGATTGTGAATTCGTTAACGTTCAACCACACTCTGGCGCGCAAGCCAACGGTGCTGTTATGTTGGCTTTGCTTCAACCAGGTGACACCATCATGGGTATGTCTCTGGACGCCGGCGGTCACTTGACTCACGGTGCCCCACCAGCACAATCTGGTAAATGGTTTAACGCCGTTCAATACCAAGTCAACCCAGATACCCTACTGATTGATTACGATGCAATCGAAGCGCAAGCACTAGAATGCAAACCGAAAATGATCATTGCTGGTGGCTCTGCTATTCCTCGTATCATCGACTTCAAACGCTTCCGTGAAATTGCCGATAAAGTCGGCGCTTATTTGTTTGTTGATATGGCCCACATTGCAGGTTTGGTTGCTACTGGTGCTCACCCTTCTCCACTGCCACATGCACATGTTGTGACAACCACAACACACAAGACCTTGCGTGGCCCTCGTGGCGGTATGATCTTGTCTAACGACTTAGACTTAGGTAAGAAAATCAACTCAGCGGTTTTCCCGGGTTACCAAGGCGGCCCACTAATGCACGTGATTGCGGGTAAAGCCGTTGCCTTTGGCGAAGCATTGAAGCCTGAATTCAAAACATATATCGATCAAGTGGTTAACAACGCCAAAGTACTTGCTGAAGTGATTATCGAACGTGGTTGTGATGTGGTTACAGGCGGAACGGATAATCACCTAATGCTGGTTGACCTTCGTCCAAAAGGCATCAAGGGCAACATGGCTGACAAAGCGCTTGAACGCGCTGGTATCACCTGTAATAAAAATGGCATCCCATTTGATACCGAAAAACCCATGATTACCTCTGGTATTCGTCTTGGTACACCAGCGGCTACGTCTCGTGGTTTTGGCGAAGAAGAATTCCGCAAAGTTGGTCACTTGATTAGCGACGTAATCGATGGTCTTGTGGAAATGCCCGAAGGCAACCCAGAAGTAGAAGCGCGGGTACTGTCTGAAGTCAAGGAGCTTTGTAAGCGCTTCCCACTTTACCGCTAATAACACCATACCCAAGTGTCTGCACACTTGGGTATTTTTTTATGAGGCTAACAACCTATGAGCACTATCCCAGAAAATTTAAAATACGCTGATTCTCATGAATGGGTTTTGGATAACGGCGACGGCACAGTCACTGTCGGCATTACTGATCATGCGCAAGACTTACTTGGTGATGTTGTTTATGTTGAACTACCAGAAGTGGGTGCTGCGGTAACAGCAACAGAACAGTTCTCTTTGATTGAATCCGTCAAAGCGGCGTCTGACATCTACGCACCAATCAATGGTGAAATAATCGAAGTAAACCAAGCTTTAGAAGATGCTCCAGAGTTGATCAACGAAGCGCCTTTTGAAGGTGCTTGGATTGCCAAAATCAAGATAAGCGATGCCGCTGATCTTGATAAATTATTGGATGCTGCGGGCTACGCTGAATCCATCGAATAATCTTTTCAAAACGCACTATCAGCGCTCTTTATTTAATCTAATACAGGGCGCACATTCTCTACTCTCTTCTAAAACAGGTGACAGAACTATGACATCGTGCATCCGCGATTTGTTGAATCATGACGAATTCATTGCTCGCCATATTGGCCCTGACACAAATGAAAAAGCAAAAATGCTTAACAGCATTGGCGTTGATAGCCTTGAACACTTGATTGAGAAAACGGTTCCTGAAGCGATTCGTTTGGCCAATCTGGACATGAGCACAAAAGCCATCAGCGAACAGGATGCCTTAGTTGAATTAAAAGCCATTGCCCAGCAAAACAAAATTACCCGCTCTTTTATCGGCATGGGTTACCATGATACCTATGTACCTTCACCTGTTTTGCGCAACTTACTCGAAAATCCTGGCTGGTATACGGCCTATACTCCTTACCAGCCTGAGATTTCGCAAGGTCGTTTGGAAGCCTTGCTTAACTTTCAACAAGTCATCATCGACCTAACTGGTATGGAAATCTCTAACGCTTCTCTGTTAGACGAAGCGACCGCTGCCGCAGAAGCCATGACCTTGATGCAACGTTCTAATCGCAAGAAAAGCAATTTACTCTTTGTGGCCGACCATTGCTTACCGCAAACCATTGATGTCGTGAAAACTCGTGCTGAGCTGCTGGGCATTGATTTGGTTGTAGATGATGTTGAGAAACTGGCCGAGCATGATGTATTCGGTGCTATCGTCCAATACCCAGGCCTAGACGGAGAAGTAAAAGATCTTACACCAGTGATCGAAAGCGCCCATCAACAACAAGCTTTGCTAAGTGTGGCAGTAGACCTATTGTCACTTGTCTTACTAAAATCGCCAGGCGCCATGGGTGCTGACATTGTCTTTGGTAGCGCGCAGCGCTTTGGTGTACCAATGGGCTTTGGCGGACCACACGCTGCTTTCTTAGCGACGAAAGATGCTTACAAACGCTCCATGCCGGGCCGCGTCATTGGTGTTTCTAAAGACAGCCACGATCAACCTGCACTGCGAATGGCCATGCAGACTCGCGAACAACATATTCGTCGTGAAAAGGCTACTTCCAATATCTGTACCGCTCAAGCCTTGCTGGCCATGATGGCGAGTTTTTATGCGGTTTATCACGGCCCTCAAGGCTTAAAGAAAATCGCTTCTCGTGTTGCCGGCTTAACGCATCTTCTTGCTCGTCAATTGCAAGCAAACGGCTATGGCGTCAATGCCAGTCACTTTGATACCTTGGTAATACAAACAGGCGATAAGACACAAAGTGTTTATAACAAAGCGCAAGCACAATTGATGAACTTCTATCGTACGAGCGACAGCAGCCTGTCTATTGCCCTGAACGAAACCACCAAAGCGCAAGACATTGTCGACATCCTAGTCTGTTTTGACATAGTCACAAATCTAGAAAGTATTGCCAACATGACCATCAGCTTTGGTATTGCCGACGATCTGTTACGTCAAGACGAGATCTTGACCCATCCGGTTTTCAATAGCCATCACAGTGAAACCGAATTGATGCGCTACATGCATCAACTGGAAGTAAAAGACATTGCCTTAAACCAAAGTATGATTCCATTAGGCTCTTGTACCATGAAGCTCAATTCAGCTTCCGAGATGATCCCTGTCACTTGGGCAGAGTTCGGTCGTATCCATCCATTTGCTCCAGGCGATCAAGTCGTTGGTTATCATACTTTGCTGAAAGAACTGATTGCCATGCTGTCTAAAGCCACTGGTTACGATACGGTTTCTTTACAACCTAACTCTGGAGCGCAAGGCGAATACGCGGGCTTGGTTGCGATTGATAAATACCACAAGTCTCGCGGTGATCACGATCGTGATGTATGTTTGATTCCAAGCTCCGCTCATGGCACCAACCCAGCTTCCGCAGCGCTTGCTGGTATGAAGGTGGTGATAGTCAAGTGCGATGACAATGGCAATATTGATCTTATGGACCTTACCGAAAAAGCCAAAAAACATGCTGATCAATTAAGTTGTATTATGGCGACTTACCCTTCAACTCATGGGGTATTTGAAGAACACATTCGCGAAGTGTGTGACACAGTACATCAATACGGTGGTCAAGTTTACATCGATGGCGCGAATCTGAATGCTTTGGTCGGAATTGCCCCTCCAGGCAGCTTTGGTGGCGATGTGTCCCACCTAAACTTACACAAAACCTTCTGTATTCCACACGGTGGTGGCGGCCCTGGCATGGGCCCTATTGGCGTGAAATCACACCTTGCACCTTTCCTGCCAGGACACACAGTCAGTCCAGTTTTGGACATGATAGAACAATATGGTGCAGTATCCGCGGCCCCTTACGGCAGTGCTAGCATTTTGGTTATCACTTGGATGTACATCAAAATGATGGGAGATCAAGGTTTAAAAGACGCGACTTATAACGCCATCCTGAACGCCAATTATGTAGCTACTCGCCTAGGCGAACACTACCCTGTGCTTTATACAGGTAAAAACAATACGGTTGCACACGAATGCATCATCGACATTCGTCCTTTGAAAGCAGAATCAGGTATTTCAGAAGAAGACATTGCTAAGCGTTTAATGGACTTTGGCTTCCACGCGCCAACCATGTCTTTCCCTGTGGCTGGCACGCTGATGATCGAGCCAACAGAATCTGAAAACCTTGAAGAACTGGATCGATTCTGCGATGCCATGATTCAAATTCGTAAGGAAATCCGTAAGATTCAAGCAGAAGAGTGGCCTTTAGAGGACAATCCGCTTGTCAATGCCCCACATACCGCGGCAAGCTTATTAGCTGACGATTGGGCTCACAGTTATAGTCGCGAAGAAGCGGCTTATCCATTAGCATGGATCAAAGCGCGTAAATATTGGCCACCTGTTGGTCGTATTGACAATGTTTACGGAGATCGCAACCTGTTCTGTGAATGTCCACCTATAGACAGTTATGAATAGATAACAACAAATCAAAAGTGACAACATTCTTATCCAATAACGAAACGAGCCAAATGGCTCGTTTTTTGAAATGTCATTGTTTTCACATTAATGCCTGTGATCCCAACTATGCTCTATCGCAAAGGTGACCTACATAGAGTCTCAACCCAGCTAATTTAGCTGCTGTTTTCCATTAATAGTGATGCGCCAAGTGCATGAAAATAGAGCCGAAATGCATTACCAATTCGCTCTCTTTGTTCACCTTGAGGATAAAGCCCTCTTTGAGTATCAATAGAATACCGAGTCCCCCGTACTAAAAATGGATTGGTCGGACAGGCATCCTCCACAAAGGCTTCAAAAGATCGAGCACATAACTCTTCAGGTTTCGCATAGTACAAAATCTTATATTCTTGATCGGCTTTTTGAGAGGCCCGGAAAAGCTCACTTGGCTCATTTCCAGCCTCATTCAACATAACAGCTTTAAAGCAGTCAATTAAAGCAAGGTTCAATGGGTGCTTCACTGTTTGCGTCATATCGGTAAGATTCAACCATTGGCGAGAGGCGAAACTCATAGCCGATGCATCTGGGTACAATTTATCAGCAATGTAATGATCAAAGGCATGAAACCATTCATGAGCCAGACTGCCCGCCCCGGCATTTTTCGCCAATGCCAATTGCCTTGTAGCTGGTGTATAATGCGCTGCTACACCTGGCTGACCTCCTTTGCCATATTGCAGACCTAACGTACCACGTAAAGAAATTATTTTTTCTGGCCCCTGCAGCACTGCCATTAAATCCAACAAAGCTTGATAAAAATTGATCGCCGCTCTATCTCTTTCGTAAGGCGTTACCCAACGGCCCATTTCAATACCGCGAAAGTCGAACTGGCGACGTATAGCAACAAAAGAAATGGAAGCTTCAGGAGAATGGATCATTTATACTTTGGTCGTAAAATAATTGAATGTTAATCTGCCTATAAATATAGACGATTAATTTGTTCAAGTTTAGCCCTTCTAACCCGCTTAAGTGTTGCTGCTTGCTCTGCAATTTGCACATTTAACTTGGCAATCGCTACTCTGTTTCCTTGAAACTGCTGGATTTGCTCCTCTTGCCAGTCAAGCAATCGATCAAATTCATCCTGATAGGCCTCTTCCACTTTGGTCAGGGCAATGTGCAGGTCAAGATTTAAAGACAAACCTTGCTCATCTCGCTGCTTAGTGACTGCATTGAAAGTTTGCTGCCAGTAAAATGAAGGTAGATCGTCCTCTTGCCCTCTGCTTTCATTGCGACTATTAGCCCATGTTTTGCTTCTGACATCTACAAAAGAAGGTGTTATTTCATTATTAGGTTCGGCGGTGCCAGCAAAACCAACTGGCGCCATAACCAATAAACAAGTCGCAACAAAAGATCTCAGTTTTTTTAATGTCGGCTTAAACATGCAATGCGCCTTAATACTGCATAAGAAATCCCATTAAGCCTGAGCAAACATAGAGCGGCAAGACTCAACTATGCAAATGCACAATTGAATCTTATCTGTAAAGCGGTGACGGTAATTGCGATTCAGCTCTTAATTAAGTATTAAGAGAAAAACGAAAACAACTCGCTCACTCATGCTCCCTTAATACAACGGAGTAAGCGAATGATTCATCAAAGATTGCCATTCATCATCTAACGGTGCTTCAAAAACCATTTTCTCTCCATTAAGTTCAATCACCAAACGCGTTGCATGAAGGCACAAACGTTTAAAACCAAGCGCCTTACTCGCTTTCAAATCTTCTGTTGGCGAATACTTTTCATCACCCACAATGGGATAACCCGCATGTAGAGTATGAACACGTATTTGATGTGTTCTCCCCGTTACTGGCTCACACTCAATAAGACTGTGGCCTTCAAACTGCCGAACCAGTTTAAACAAGGTTAAACTCTCTTTTCCGTCTGTGTGGACTTTTACAACACGTTCGCCTGACTTAAGCTCATTTTTTAATAGAGGAGCATTCACCTGCTGTTTACGCTTAGGCCAACTACCATAGACTAACGCCAGGTACGTCTTCTGCACGCCCTCTTTTTCACGCAATGCTGCGTGAAGCTCTTTTAAAACAGAGCGTTTTTTGGCGATCATAATTAAACCCGAGGTATCGCGATCAAGACGGTGCACTAATTCGATGAATTTTTCCTGTGGTCGCATTTGTCGAACCACTTCCACCAAACCAAAGCTCAATCCACTACCGCCATGTACAGCAAGCCCTGTCGGTTTATTTATAACAAGCAAGCCTTTATCTTCATAAACAATGCGTGACTCAATGTCATTTTTTAGTCGATCAGGCAATGCTGGCTTTTTTGACTCAGGGGCAATCACAATGGGCGCGATACGCAGCACATCTTCATTCTGCAAACGGTAATCTGGTTTGATTCGCTTTTTATTGACTCGAATTTCCCCCTTCCTTAATAAGTTATATATTTTGCCTTTGGGAACACCTTTCAAAAAAGTAAGAAGAAAATTATCAATCCTTTGTCCGTGATTGTTTTCATCTATTGTAACGTAACGAACCGCTGGACGTTCTGTTATTTTTTGTTCTAATTCGGACATATGCAAAGATTGGTTTCCTTTATAATTGAAGCACTTAGTTTTTACTGTTATATTCACATTCGCAAAGGGTAAGAGGTAACAAAACGCCTCGAAGATAAGATGCAAGAAATGAATGAAACTGCCAAAGCGACACTTTGGCCCTATCTTACCTCTGTAACAGTTAATCTTAAATATTAAACCGCATGATTCGGAAAAATCCGCGTCAGTGGCAGGAATTTCATTAAATTGCTCAACCACGCGTTAGCGTTGTTTGACAAAAAGGCAAAGAAACGAGACCAGTTAAAGAGACTATTTGGTAATTATCGAGGCAGCGACCGCTACAAGCGTTTAGTTAGAAATAAATGAGTCATTGATTCATCTCGCCGGACAAAAACTGAATGATTTGCTCTATAATGTTGAGTCAGATTGATTAATGCTTGCCCTGACACTGCTGTGGCTATATTCGTATCAGCTAACAGAGTTCACATACACAATGATTAGAATGTTAATAAATGCAACTCAACAAGAAGAGTTGCGTGTTGCCTTGGTAGACGGTCAGCGTCTATACGATCTTGATATCGAATCCGGCTCTCGTGAGCAAAAGAAATCCAATATATACAAAGGTAAAATTACTCGCGTTGAACCGAGTTTAGAAGCGGCCTTCGTAGACTTTGGCGCAGAGCGCCATGGATTTCTCCCACTCAAAGAAATATCCAAAACCTACTTCTCTAAAAAAGTCAGCAATGAAGGTCGCATCAATATCAAAGACGTGATCAGCGAAGGCCAAGAAGTTATTGTTCAAGTTGATAAAGAAGAACGAGGCAACAAAGGTGCAGCCCTAACGACTTTCGTCAGTTTGGCTGGTCGTTACCTAGTATTGATGCCAAATAACCCACGTGCTGGTGGTATATCTCGTCGTATCGATGGCGATGATCGTTCACAATTAAAAGAGGCCATGTCTGGCCTCTCTACTCCTGAAAATGGTGGCTTGATTGTCCGTACTGCTGGCGTTGGCCGTTCTACGGAAGAATTACAATGGGATTTAGATTATCTAGAAACCCTTTGGGCCTCTATCACAAAAGCGGCAGCGGAAAAACCTGCGCCCTTCTTAATTTATCAAGAAAGTAATATTGTTATTCGCGCCATTCGTGATTATTTACGCGAAGACATTGGTGAAGTACTTATTGATGAAAAACAGGCTTACCAAGATGCAGTAAACTTTGTGATGCAGGTGATGCCGCATTTCAAATCCCGCATCAAGCTTTATACTGACTCCACCCCTTTGTTTAACCGTTTCCAAATCGAAACGCAGATCGAAACGGCTTTCCAGCGTGAGGTCCGCCTGCCTTCTGGTGGCTCAATTGTTATTGATCCAACAGAAGCCCTAGTCTCTATCGATATTAACTCAGCACGTGCCACCAAAGGTGGCGACATCGAAGAAACGGCACTGCAGACCAACTTAGAAGCGGCCGATGAGATTGCTCGTCAATTACGTCTTCGTGATATCGGTGGTTTGGTCGTTATTGACTTCATTGATATGACGCCAGTACGCAACCAGAAAGAAGTGGAAAACCGTATGAAAAATGCCCTAGAGGCTGATCGTGCGCGTGTGCAGTTAGGCAGAATTTCACGCTTTGGATTGTTGGAAATGTCTCGTCAGCGTTTGCGCCCTTCTCTTGGCGAGACCAGCGGCATTGTATGTCCTCGTTGTAACGGGCAAGGCTTCATTCGAGACGTAGAATCTTTAGCCTTATCCGTACTTCGTCTTATTGAAGAAGAATGTGCAAAAGAAAGAACCGCACAAATACGCGCAGTATTACCCGTTTCTGTCGCCACCTTCTTGCTAAATGAAAAACGCACCAACATCGCTAAAATTGAAAAACGTAACAGTGTGCATATCATCCTAGTACCAAATCCACACATGGAAACACCTCATTTTGAAGTGGAACGTATTCGTGATGATAACTCTGTTATCTCTCAAAATGACACAAGCTACAACTTAGTAGAAACACCTGAACAACCTCCTTACGAGCCAAGACAAGTTAGCGAAACAGTTCATCAGCAAGCTGCGGTTACTAGCATTGCACCTAAGGCACCTGCTCCTGCACAATCGGCTTCAGCGGCAAAAGCAAAGACCACAAAACCAAGCTTGTTAAAACGCATTTTAATGGCTTTATTTGGTGATGCTTCTGGTCAAAAAACCAATAGCAAAAATAACAAATCAAAAGCCAATACGAATAACTCGAAGAATCGTAACAACAAGGGTAAAAACAATCGCCCTAACCGCAACAAGCGTAATGTGAAGCACCAAAGCAATGAGCGCGATGATGCTGCTATGCAAGAGAAGCCACGCTCAACTCGTCAATCACGTCGAGAGCAAGCTGAGGCTGGCAACAATAACAGCAATAAGAACGGTCGTCGTAATAATCGCTCTAACCGTAATCATCAAGACGGCAAGGTAGAAACACAAGAACAAGCGAAAGTGTCTCGTCCACCAAAAGAAGTGCCTGAGGTAAAAGAGCGGAAACGTGATCGCAATGAAAATCGTCGTCGTAACGGTAAGATAAAAAATGAAGCTCAAGAAGCCGCCAAGCGACTAGAGGTAGAACAAGCCACTAAAGCGGAAGCAGTAGAACAAACGCAAGCTGACCAAGAGTCGACTATCGCAAATCCTCAAGAGGATACTCAGCCTCGTCGTTCTCGCCGCTCTCGCCGCTCTCGTCGTCCACAAAACAATGAGAATACAATTGAAAGTAATAAGGTTGAAAATAACCTAAGTGGTGAAACAGACATTGCCAATGATACCTTAATTGCATCAGAAACAGTTACCAGTGCGGATATCACAGATGAATCTGCCAAACCTGTAAAAGATGAGTTGTATACACAAGATACTGACGTTGCTTCCGCCGCCCTTGATGTATTAGATGAAAATGCCAACAAGGATGATATTCAGCCAACAGCAGATCAACCACTAGATGCAAGAGCAGAAGAAGCCGAAATAGAAATGACTGAAAAAACGGAAGAGAAGGCAACAGCTAAGCCCAAAATGTCCGTTAAAGCTCAAATAAGCACTGATCTTCCTTCAACTCTGCCTGAAAGCGAAGTTGTAGAGCAATCAACTACTCAATCTGATCATGCGGATGTGTCTGAAGAAGAAATACAACCGGCGACCACCTCTTCTCAGGAAGTTGAACAGGCTGAAGAAATAGATAAAATCGAAGTACAAGCTTCTGTGGTTGAATCAAGTGCTGACAGTGTTACTGTGGAAACACAAGAAAACAAACTTACATCAGAAACAGTAGAGCAAGAAGCAAACAATAGTGAACCGCTTGCTGAAATTGAGCCGACTGAAGTAACAACAGATGAAAGCAATGAAGTTACTACTAAAAAGGTTCGTGTCGCGCGTCGTGGTCGTGGTAAGCCTGCGATCAAACAAGTAACCGAAACGGCAGCCCCAGTAGAACTGCCCGCAGCTATTTTGGCTCAACAGGAAAGGTTTCGCCAAGAGCAAGAAGAAAAACGCAATGCATCTGCCTCTCGACGCCGAGCATCAAAAGGCCGTGTTAAAAATGACCCTAGATTAATGCGTGAAGAGAGCCAAACGGCTGAAGAAAGTATCGAATCAAATTAGATTCGTAGGATGTAATATTTTCTTCCCTTAAAGAGCCCGCCTTTGCGGGCTCTTTTGCAGATATATAGACTTTTAATCAACGGACTGATATTGATATAAAAAAGGATAGGTAGACTGAATGATCATTGATTTTTCTCGTTTTAAGGATTGGACACTGGTAGGCGATTTATTCGGTGGTGCTACCACAGCCATCGTTTCCCTGCCATTGGCATTGGCTTTCGGTGTCGCCTCTGGAGCTGGCGCAGAAGCAGGTTTATGGGGCGCTATTTTGGTTGGCTTTTTCGCTGCGCTGTTTGGTGGCTCAACCAGTTTAATCTCAGAGCCCACAGGCCCCATGACGGTTATAATGACCGCCGTACTCACCAGCATGATGGCCGCTAGCCCAGAAAGTGGTTTAGCCATGGCCTTTACGGTCGTTATGATAGCCGGACTTTTCCAAATTACCCTTGGCTATCTTAAGCTCGGAAAATACATCACCCTCATGCCATACAGCGTCATATCAGGCTTTATGTCCGGTATCGGCGTTATCTTAATTATCTTGCAACTTGCTCCTTTCCTTGGACACCCATCACCTCCTGGTGGTGTTGTCGGTACACTCACCGCACTACCAAATCTATTAATGAACCTGAAATTTTCAGAACTTTTCTTAGGTTTGTTAACCTTAGGAGTATTGTTTTACTTACCCAAGAAGTGGCGTCGTTTCGCCCCACCACAGCTCATTGCATTAGTGGTTATTACGTTAATTTCTATCATATTATTTGACACAAACGATGTAAGGCGCATTGGCCTTATTCCATCAGGCTTGCCTTCCATTCACTGGCCAACATTTGAATTTCCAGTGATTATGGAAATGGTCATCAATGGCTTAGTACTCGGTACACTGGGTTGTATCGATACCTTACTAACAGCTGTGATTGCCGATAGCTTGACCCGTAAAGAGCACGATTCAAACCGAGAGCTGATTGGTCAAGGGGTGGCAAACTTTGTTTCTGGCTTATTGGGTGGCTTGCCTGGTGCAGGCGCAACAATGGGAACTGTCGTAAACATTCAAACTGGCGCCAAATCCCCTCTTGCAGGTATAACTCGTGCGCTAATATTGCTCTTAGTCGTATTAGGAGCCTCGCAGCTGATTAGCCCAATTCCAATGGCGGTTTTGGCCGGCATCGCTCTGTATGTGGGGATAAACATTCTTGACTGGAGTTTCTTAAAACGCGCTCATAAGGTTGCCCTCTCACCTACCATAATAATGTATGGCGTCATGACATTAACCGTCTTTGTCGATTTGATGGTTGCTGTTGGCATTGGTGTTTTCATTGCAAACATCATGACCATAGAAAAACTTAGCCGCTTACAATCAGGTAATGTAAAAGCCATTAGTGACGCAGACGACGACATACCACTTACCGAGGCTGAAAAAGGCTTATTGGATAATGCAAACGGGAATGTCTTGTTGTTTTACCTTTCTGGACCAATGATCTTTGGTGCAAGTAAAGCCATCGCTAAACATCATAACCGTATTCATAACTACAAAGCCGTGGTTTTAGACCTTAGTGCTGTTCCTATGATGGACTTAACCATAGGCCTTGCTTTGGAAAACGCGATTAAAGATGCTATAGACGCCAACTGCGCTGTGTATATTTACAGCCCAAATGGGCAAACGACCGAACGCCTGGAAAAACTTGGCGTCATAAGTCGTCTACCAAGTGATGCTTTCTGTGATTCTCGTCTTGAAGCACTAAAACAGGCTGTTGAGTGTATATCTACTAACCAAATCGATTAACATTTGACCTGAAAAACACATTTTTCTTACAAGTTGAACGCATTTTTAAGACCTGAGTTCGATAGATCATCGAACTCAGGTCTTTTTCAAACACATTAAATCAACTTGCCATAGATTGATTTTTTACACTCACAGTGACTTTTCGTTGAGTATTCCTATCCACTAATTCCTGAAACGACTTTGTTCCTGCTATGCGCTCCATACCGAAAGAAGTAAAGTGCTCTTCAGTATAATTTTGTTTAGCTAATAATGGATTCGTATATATCTGAGTAATAGCATCATATGCAACCATTGCTGTTTGTAGCTCACCAGTCAAAGTTAACTCACTATCTTCTGCAAACAAGCCAACAGTCAGTTCTAGCTTATCAATATGGCCATACAACCTCTCTAGCTCCTGATTAATGCTTGAACTAAGTGAAAGCTCTTTGAAGGAAGGTAATCTTTGCAGTCCAAATTTCTCTCTATAATCATTGTAAGATCTCAATTTCCAATCTCGTCCCTTATTAATCATCGCCTGTTCAGCAGGCATCAAGAAGGCTGGAACATTATCAAGCGTTATCTTTCCTGCGGCTTGCTGAGTGGCTGCCTCAAGCAAATTACTTAACCCTTCTCGCGTTAACAAAGAAAAATTTTGCACAAAACTTTCACTTCGACCTGAAATGTCGAACACATCAGGTACTAGGCCATGCCATCGATATAGAAGATTAAACTCTGCGGCGATCCAAGGCTCTCGATACCAGTCTTTTTTCTCTACATAACTGGGATCCATAATTAACACGTCAACCCCAGCGATATGATTTACATAGTCTTCTATGACGAGTTTCATTAACACGACTGTATTAATGATTCGCGCGGTATGAAACAGTCGATCATCATCCCAACTAGGATTCAAAGCCGACAAATTATCGCAAATATTATTATGTTCCCTTAAAAACACAGTACTCATAACCATATGGCCAACGATAGAATTCCCACGCTCTAAACCTGTAGCAAACAACTGAGTCTTTTGCTCAGTAGTTAAATCACCGAAAATCGATTCCATCCAATCTTTATCCGCAATGTAAGGCAGTCTTTCATAACACTCTTTGACTTGCCATTCTCCTTTATCATTTAATTCACCTAAATAATCTGGATACTCTTCACCATCAATAATTTGGCTCTTTAATTTACCTTTGCTTCCAGAACGAAGCATTAGAGCGACCTCTTCATTTGGACCATAAATTTGAGCAAGATCGATATTATGATTCGACGTTGTCTTTCTAAAATCAATATGATCTGAACGAAAAAAACCATCTGTAAACCATTGAGCAAAAAACATAAAAAATACTGAAGATCGCCCTTCTTTAAACCCATTTTCACGCCTAAATAATTCAGTAACTTGTCCAAATGGATATTCCTTTGTTCCATCATTAGAAGGTAGGCCTTTTATAAAGCTGTCTTCGGCAGGCGATAAATGAAGGTCAAAATAAGATTTATTAGTAACTGTATGCCAAGTTAAATAAGAACTCGGCGGCTGATTTTTCTTATCAACAGGCGACCATAGGCTATAGCTGTTCGGTCTTGCCGTAGTGGCCGAAGCCAATTGATTCGATACAACCTTATTAATTAAACGAGCAACAACGGGAAAAAATTTTACCACTCTCAACAGTCCGATTAATAATGAGCTTTTCATATAACTTTCCTTTTATTTGCTAACTGATAACCTTCATACCCATCTGCACAAGCAGTTACTTGATAGTTGAGCTCTTCAAAGCCGAGTTGTAAAAACTTACTGATATGCTGGTCATCTTCAATGACTAAAATTCGCATAGATTTTCTCTTTCTTAGCAACCTCTAAGATTAGCACGCCTCAAGCTTATCACTGCATTACAAAGCTGTAATCTTAGCGCAAGGTAGCTGAAAGCTGAGCCAGATAGACTGGCTATCACTTTCAAAGCAATACTCACTTTAAGAGGAAATGAGTCATATGAAATCTATCATCAAACAATTAGCAGGCGTGTCTCTAGTTCTAATGTCAGGTCTAACCACCGCACAAGAATCGGAACACACTCATACTTTCACCCAGATATCATCTTCGACGGCCATGTCTCTAGCTGTTGCTGCGGTGAATGCATGCGCCAAAGATAACTATAGTGTGACAACCACTGTGGTCGATTTATCAGGGCGTGTACTGGCTCAGCTTGGAAACAACAATGCGACCACACACAGTCTTGAAAGCTCACGTCAAAAAGCCTTTACCGCCGTTAGCATGAAACGAACAACAGAGAAGCTAGGCAATTTAATTCAAGATACCCCTGTCCTTAGACCACTACAAAATATGGATGACAACTTGTTGTTCCTAGCTGGCGGCCTTCCATTAACAATTAATGGCCAGATTGTAGGTGGTATTGGTATTGGTGGTGCACCAGGCGGTCATCTAGATGTAGCGTGTGCAGAAGCGGCAATTAAAACAGTGATGAATTAGTGAAAGTTATTGGAGGCCCTAAGATGCGGCCTCCTGTATTTAATTGAAAACTTTAACGGCGATTTAAAAGGCCCGTATTAAGCTCTAAGCTGTATTATCACTTCAACTTCTTTCACTTCTTTCACTTCTTTAGAAGATTCAACCTTAACGTGAACTTTGAACTGAGCTTTCTCTGTAATTTATTCTTCTCTTTGTCTAAAGCGCGGACCTTTTGTAAATAGCTCTTTTTATACTCTCCGATAACCTTTTGAATCCCCTGAGCAATCAGTTTAGCCTGTTATAACTCTGCAACGCGTAGCAAGGAGTTTCAACAGCCTAAAACAGAGGTGTCTCTTAATCTGGTAATAAACAGTTTTTCTATTTAGACCATCAGAAACGAGAAAGACTTGACGATATTTATACTCTTGCAATACGACCTGTACTTATCACCTTTCGGGACTTTCACATGATTCCCTTTCATCACAAGACCCACATACCATAAACATGGCGAGCGCCTGCGGCGAATAAAAGCCACTTCTGAATGCCTGTAGCGAAAAAAGTGGTTGGGATCAGGTGGTCCAACACATATCTTTAAAAAAGATTCCAAGCAGCGTAAGCCGCTGACGACCCAGTGACGCAAGGCGTCGCGCTTGGATCTGATTTTATGTTAAGAATGAGGGAGTGAGTTTCCTCCAGACGTAAAAAAGCCCTGACAGGTTATCCTATCAGGGCTTCTTAATTTAAAGCTTGACGACGACCTACTCTCACATGGGATCTCCCACACTACCATCGGCGATGGCGCTTTTCACTGCTGAGTTCGGGATGGGATC
>NZ_JBSWYU010000020.1:0-28939 GCF_056161265.1 Marinomonas sp. ABL3_031 | reverse complement strand
AGCAAGCTTCTCCCGTTACCGCTCGACTTGCATGTGTTAAGCCTGCCGCCAGCGTTCAATCTGAGCCATGATCAAACTCTTCAGTTAAAAAGTTTTAACTATTACTCGAAAGCAAAAGTTTGCTCACTCAAATTCACAACACTCACAATTTTACTTAATAAAGCGAATTGACGTGTTAGACTCTCATGAGACTTCAAGTTCTTTTTGAAGCCCCAGCGAGCGCCCACACAAATTATCTGATTATCTATTTTAAAGAGCGTGCTGACTTGTTTTGGTGTCGCTTCGATGCTTTGAAGTACACCCCGTGTCAGCGAGGGCGTATATTAAGGATCTACAGATTTAGTGCAACCACTTTTTTCGTTTTTTTAAGGTTTTGGTTAAGTTTTTTGCTTTCTGTATTAAAGAACATACAAAAATGCCATTCTGCATTCCAGAATGGCATTTTGTGTTGAAGCTATTATGTGCTGATACAGTCTTATTCAGCAGTTTGCGCTTGAAGGCTTTCTAATTGCGCTTGAAGCTCATCGTACTTAGCGCTTAGTGCCGCTTCCTTTTCGATCGGTGTTGCTGCTTCGTTGAAGTCAACAGTGGCATCAACTTCTGCGCCCATGCTTTCCAACTGTGATGCAATGGCATCCACTCGAGATTGTGCTTCAGCTAGTGCATCTTCATTTGCGAATGCAGCAGTAGATAGTGCAGCAACAGTGAACAATGTTAGGGCTGATTTAGTGAATGTCTTCATAACGTATCTCCATTTGTTGGTAAATTTTCAAACCCTATTATTTGGGTTCGATTAGGAACCATCTCGTTCCATGGAAGAGATACTAGACAAGCCGTTTACTGAAAAAAAGCCTTTGAATAGCGCTTCCCCGTTTGATCCAGAAAGACCACAATGCACTTGCAAAACTCGACGTAACGTAAGGAAAACAAAGCACTTTCTAACAAAGGCCCGTTTCTCCAGACACTTCCTTTAGAGATTCATGAATCCCTCAAGGGCATCTGACAACTCACTGACAAGAAATACGTCATTTAGCTTAAACCACCTCAATCGGTCGCACTACTTTCATAGCCCGTGGTGAAATATCCACTTGATATGCCAGCACTTCGACACCTTTTTCTAACGCTTGATAAAAGGTTTCAGCATAAGCTGGGTCAATATGTTGCGCGGGGGAAACTTGATTAATTCCCGTATGACTGACACAAAAGAACAGCACAGCCCGATGTCCTTGTTCGACCATAGCCATCATTTCATGTAAATGCTTTCGACCGCGCTCTGTTACTGCGTCAGGAAAATACCCTTTTCCATCTTCTTCTAATAAGGTGACATTTTTCACTTCAACATAGCAAAGTTCACCACCGTCTTTCGACAACAGCCAATCAATACGACTTTTCTCACCGTATTTTACTTCGGCTTTCATCGTGTCATACCCTATCAATTCAGAAACGACACCTTGTTCTATGGCTTCGCCCACCAACTTATTCGGCAACCCAGTGTTAATACAGGCTAAATACGCTTGATCAACTTCAACCAATTCCCAGGTATAAGCCAACTTACGTTTTGGATTATCACTTTTTGACAACCAAACACGAGCATTTTCCTGCTGGCATCGTTTCATTGATCCCGTATTAGGACAATGCGCCACTACCACATCACCGCTTGGTAACTGCACATCTGACAAAAAGCGTTTGTAGCGTTTGATTAATCGCCCTTCTATTAAGGTCGTAGGAAACTTCATCGACTACCTCTTGTATTTTATTCCTTACACAAACAAAAAAGGCTCTCTGCTCTTAACAGTAAAGAACAGAGAGCCTTTTTTAAAAGACTACAAGGTTAGAATTATTCCCACTCGATCGTAGCAGGCGGCTTAGACGACACATCGTAAGTCACGCGAGAGATGTGTTCGATCTCGTTGATGATGCGGCTAGAAACCGTTTCTAACAATTCGTATGGAAGGTGTGCCCAGCGGGCTGTCATGAAGTCGATGGTTTCTACTGCACGCAGTGCAACTACGTATTCGTAACGACGACCATCCCCTACCACACCAACAGACTTAACGGGTAAGAAAACAGCAAAGGCTTGGCTGGTTTTCTCATACCAACCTGAGCGACGCAGTTCCTCGATGAAGATGGCATCCGCGCGACGCAAAATGTCCGCGTATTCTTTTTTCACTTCGCCTAGGATTCGCACACCAAGACCAGGCCCTGGGAATGGGTGACGGTAAACCATGTCGTAAGGTAGGCCAAGCTCTAGACCCAGCTTACGCACTTCGTCTTTGAACAATTCACGTAACGGCTCAACCAATTCAAATTGCATATCTTCTGGTAAGCCACCCACATTGTGGTGAGATTTAATAACATGCGCTTTACCCGTTTTCGAAGCAGCCGATTCAATCACGTCTGGATAAATCGTACCTTGTGCTAGGAAATCAACGTCTGTCAATTTGCCTGCTTCAACGTCGAAGATATCAATGAAAGTATTACCAATAATCTTACGCTTCTTCTCTGGGTCTGCTTCGCCAGCCAATTTGCCAAGGAACAAATCTTCAGCATCCACACGGATCACTTTTACACCCATGTTATCAGCGAACATTTTCATGACTTGATCGCCTTCGTGTAAACGCAACAAGCCGTTATCAACAAACACACAAGTCAGTTGATCGCCAATGGCTTTATGCAGCAATGCCGCCACAACGGAAGAGTCTACGCCGCCAGACAAGGCCAACAACACTTTACGATCGCCTACTTGTTGTTGCATACGCTCGATTGCATCTTGGGCAATGTTCGCTGGCGTCCATAGGGTGTCACAACCACAGATGTCCACCACAAAGCGAGACAGAATACGACCGCCTTGTAGAGTGTGAGTTACTTCTGGGTGGAATTGTACGCCGTAGAATTTTTTCGCTTCATTCGCCATAGCAGCAATAGGACAGCTGTCAGTAGAAGCCATTAAAGTGAAGCCTTCCGGCATATCGACCACTTTGTCGCCATGACTCATCCATACGTCCAACAAAGCAACACCGTTGTTCGCTACATGGTCTTGGATATCTTCAAATAGGCTTGGGCCTTCGTGCTTGCGAATCTGCGCGTAACCAAATTCACGCAACTCAGAACCCTGCACTTTACCGCCAAGCTGTTCTGCCATAGTTTGCATGCCATAACAGATACCAAATACTGGCACGCCCAGAGTGAATACCGCTTCTGGAGCACGTGGAGAACCAGGCTCTGGCACAGATTCTGGACCACCTGCAAGGATAATACCTTTCGGATCGAAATCGATAACCTCTTGATCTTCCATATCAAAAGCTCGAACTTCACAGTAAACACCGATTTCACGAACACGACGCGCAATCAATTGCGTGTACTGAGAACCAAAATCCAGGATAAGAATTTTATGAGCGTGGATATCTTGCGACATTATTAGCCATTCCTCTCACTCTAGGCAAAAGATGCACTCTTTTATCTAGAAATCATCAATTTAAAAAATAAAAGCAATAAATAAAGAAGGGGCGTGTTGTACGCCCCATCTCAATCAGCACCTATCTGCGAATTAACCCGCGTGATAGTTCGGCGCTTCTTTGGTGATGGTCACATCATGAACGTGACTCTCACGCATACCCGCGCCCGTAATTTGCGAGAACTGTGTCTTAGTTCGCATTGTCTCAATATCAGCAGAGCCTGTGTAACCCATTGAAGAGCGCACACCGCCCATCAATTGGTGAACCACAGCCGCCATTGGGCCTTTCGATGGCACACGACCTTCGATGCCTTCTGGTACCAATTTTTCCACACTGCTAGAGTCTTGGAAATAACGATCACTGGAACCTTGAGACTGTGACATGGCACCCAATGAGCCCATGCCACGGTAAGCTTTAAATGAACGACCTTGGAACAAGACCACTTCGCCTGGCGCTTCATCGGTACCCGCCAACAACCCTCCCACCATGATAACACTTGCACCAGCGGCAATGGCTTTGGCAATGTCACCAGAAAAACGCACACCACCATCAGCAATCACAGGAATACCACGAGGATTCATGGCTTCGGCAACATTGGCAACCGCACTGATCTGCGGCACACCCACACCAGCCACGATACGAGTAGTACAGATAGAACCAGGGCCAATACCCACTTTCACACCATCAGCGCCCGCATCCGCCAAAGCAATTGCGGCTTCTGCTGTGGCAATGTTGCCACCAATTACCTGAATGTGTGGGAAGTTTTCTTTTACCCAACGTACGCGATCAATGACGCCTTTAGAGTGACCATGCGCAGTATCCACCACAATAACATCGACACCTGCGTCAGACAGCGCTGTTACTCGATCCTCTGTGTCCGCTCCCGTGCCAACCGCAGCGCCAACGCGAAGACGGCCATGCTCATCTTTACAAGCATTTGGGTAAGTCGTTGCTTTATTAAAGTCGGTTACTGTTACCATGCCGCGTAGTTCGAATTGATCATTCACGATCAGGACTTTTTCGATACGGTTTTCATGAAGCAATTTACGGATAGAACCGGAAGACGCATCTTCAGGTGCGGTGATCAAACGCTCTTTTGGCGTCATGATGTCGGCAACGGTTTTTTCAAAATCTTTAACAAAACGAACATCACGACTGGTTACGATACCAACCAAGTCGTCACCTTGAACAACAGGTACGCTGGAAATGCTATTCGCTGCCGTTAATGCCATCAGTTCTTTTACTGTGGCCTCTGGATGGATAGTCACCAAATCGCGCACAATGCCGCTTTCGAACTTTTTCACTTTACGGACTTCGCGAGCCTGCTCTTCAATGGTCAAGTTTTTGTGCACAATGCCAATGCCACCTTCTTGAGCCAATGCAATTGCCATACGATGTTCAGTGACCGTATCCATTGCAGAAGACGTAAGAGGAATATTTAATTCAATGTCTTTAGTGATTTTCGTTTTGAGGCTAACATCCTTAGGTAGAACTTCAGAATAGCCGGGGATAAGCAATACGTCATCAAACGTTAAAGCTTCTTGCACGATTCGTAACATAATGGGGAGTTTCCAATGCCAACAAGGGTGTTAAGATGGCAAGTAATTCTACTTCAATAGTTGCTTTCGGTAAATCAAAACCACGAGAGATTGATGAAAAATTTTACAACTAGTCACTCACAAGAAGCGGCATTCACCGTCTCACAGTTAAATCGACAAATTCAGCAACTTTTGGAAGCCAGTTTACCTTGGATTTTGGTAGAAGGTGAGATATCCAATCTGGCCAAACCTGGCTCGGGTCATTGGTATTTTTCCTTAAAAGACGACCGTGCTCAAATTCGCTGCGCCATGTTCAAAAACAAAAACATGGCGGTGCGTTTTCGCCCCAAAGATGGTGACATGGTGCGCTTGCGTGCGCGCGTGACTTTTTACGGCCCACGAGGCGATTGCCAGCTTAGTGTGGAAGGCATGGAGTCCGCAGGGGAAGGCGCATTACAACAAGCTTTCGAACGTTTAAAAAATCAGTTGCAAGTGGAAGGCTTATTTGATGAGACGCACAAAAAACCTCTGCCCGTTCGCCCACAACGTGTCGCCATTATCACCTCACCAGTCGGTGCCGCGATTCGCGATATGATCATCGCTTTTCGTCGACGTTTTCCACTCACAGAATTGACCGTCTTACCTTCCTTGGTTCAAGGACAAGATGCCGCGAACAACCTACTCAAGCAGCTGACTCGCGCGGATGCCAGCGGTCACTTTGACGCCATTATTTTAGGTCGTGGCGGCGGCTCTTTGGAGGACTTATGGAGCTTCAATGACGAGGCACTAGCGCGAGCCATTTTCCATGCGCAAACGCCTATTGTTTCTGCGGTCGGTCACGAAACCGATTTCACCATAGCGGATTTTGTGGCTGATGTTCGTGCTGCTACCCCAACGGCCGCGGCGGAGTTACTGAGTCCCGATCGCCACCAGCTGATTCGCCAACTGGAGCAGATGGAAAAGCAATTCGGTTTACGTCTATCGCGCAAACTTGAGCAGTGTCAGCAACAGTTAGACTTCCTTATTCGTCGCATTCGTCACCCCAAAGATCGCATTGAACAACAACAGCAACAATTAAATCAGCTACAACGCCGCTTACAACAAGCGGTAACGCAAAAGCTAACGCAACAGCAAGTACGATCCACCAATATTCAGCAGAGGCTGCTGCACAACAACCCAAGCAAAAAGCTGCAACAGCATGATGCTAAAATCAAAGATCTCAACGCACGATTAAGCCTGGCACTTGGTAACACCTTAACCAATAAGCAGCATCAATTTGCCCGTTTGGTAGACAAACTCAATTTGGTCAGCCCGCTAAATACCCTTTCGCGTGGTTACGCCATTGCCAGAAAAGATGAGCAAGTGATTCGCTCTATTAAGGAGGTTAATAAAGGTGACACCTTAAACATCCGCGTTCAGGATGGCGAAGTCAGTTGTACCGTCGACACGACACAATCGATTGGTTAATTGAGTTAAACTGATATTTTCACATGCTCAATAAACGCCACCACATGCGCAGGAAGTGCTCGATCTTTCATGGTAACCAAATCGATTCCTGCAGCAATGGATTTGGATTTCGGCAATATTTCTATCAGGTCGCCATTTGCTAGCTCTTCTTCCACTAACATTTTTGGCACATTGGCGATACCAAGACCTGCCATGACAAATTCTTTTATCAATCGATCGTCATTGGCCGATATAGAGGCCGTTTTTACTTCTAATAATTTCACCAATTTTTTATCGTTTTTCCCTAGCCAGGTTTTCATCGATGGACAGTCCATTTGATAGTCTATGATATCGAGATCAACAATTTGCTTAAACTCGGTAATCTCTCCATAGGCTTCCACAAACTCGCGCTTTGCGACCGTCACAAACACCTCTTTTCGGCATGGTTGAATATCCAATAATTGTGTATCAGAAGAAAAGACCACCACACCAATATCTGTATTGCCGTGTATGATGTTATTTACTGTCGACACGTCATCTTGCAATTCAAGTTCAACCTTCACTTGAGGATGTTGTTTTCTAAAAGTCACAATCATCGGGGCCAATAGTAAGGTTGCCAGCTCCATGGTGCAGCCAATGGACAAACTACCAGATAAGTTTCCTGAATCTTGCTTAACCTTGATCATTTCTTCTTCCAGCGCAGCAAGATACTTTCCAGCTGTGATTAACAGCTTCCTGCCTTCTGGTGTGAGATAGATTTTTCGATGTGCTCTTTTAAATAACAGCACGCCGAGTTCTTCTTCCAATTTCTTTATTTGATGAGACACCGCTTGTTGGGTTAAATGCAGCCGAGTGGCAGCTTTCGTCACACTTTCATATTTGGCCACTTGGATAAAAGTCGCAAGGTTATTTAAATTCCGCATGATTCTCCCAAAATGAAGCTGTAAGAAAAAAGAAAAATACACAAATTTAATTTAATTTTTTTAAAATATAAAATGTTTTTTATTTGTTAATTAAATCCACATAATGCTTCTCTCACGACATACAAAGAGAGCCAATAGCAATGAAAACTCAAATATTTTTCCTAAGCACCTCGATTTTACTAAGTCATCAAGCAATGGCTTTCGATGTAGAAATTGATCCGCTTGCCTATGCATTATCCGGACATTCGGTTCACTTCGGATTCGGTCAAAAAAACTATCGATTTGATATAGGATTATTTGGCTTGGAGATGCCAGAAGCATTTCATGGAGATGAAAATTACGATGTAAAAATGAAAGGGTACGGTCTTAAACTAGACTATTTATTTGGCAATTACTTTGGACCTTTTGTCGGTATAGAGGCCAGCTCATCTGAAGTTAAATACACACTCAAATCAACCCAACAAAAGGCGACTCGAAATCAAATCTCCATCGGCCCCAGAATAGGTTATCGCATCCAATATAGTAAAAATATAACAGTTACCCCCTGGATTGGTATTGGGCTAAACCTAGACAATGAAGACGTGATACTAAATGGTCAAAGATTCGAGTCATCGCCTATTTCTGTTTTCCCCACAGTGCACCTTGGTTGGATATTTTAAGGTACAAGGTTTAGGAGAACCGATTTATGAATGTCGTTAATGGATATATCAAACCGATACTAAGATTAGAAGGGGCAAGTATTTTATTGGTCTCTTGCCTTGCATTTGCAAACAGTACATCAAGCTGGACCTTATTCGCTGTACTTTTTTTGGCCCCGGATTTGTCTCTATTGGCTTATTTTTGGGGAAAAAAGATTGGAGCGATAGCCTACAATACTACGCACTCTTATTTTCTACCAGTTGCGAGCTTAAGCATCGGCATTATGGCCGATAACAATTTGATGCTAAATATAGGTCTTATTTGGTGCGCTCACATTGGCTTTGATCGAAGCCTAGGCTACGGTCTCAAATATGCCAGCGGCTTTAAACATACTCACCTTGGAACAATAGGTAGGTAACGCATTAGCTTAATATCAACCAAACCTACAACCCATACCTTTCTATTTTCTTAATCAAACCCTGTCGTGATAACCCAAGCCGCTTTGCGACTTGGGTTCGATTACCGGAGGTATTCTGTAGGGCAGATTGAATGATTTTAATCTCTAACGCCTGCCCCCTTGCCAAAATCAAAGATCTGAATGCACTATTAAGCTTGGCACTTGGTAACACCTTAACCAATAAGCAGCATCAATTTGCCCGTTTGGTGGACAAGCTTAATCTGGTCAGCCCGCTAAATACCCTTTCGCGTGGTTACGCCATTGCCAGAAAAGATGAGCAAGTAATTCGCTCTATTAAGGAGGTTAATAAAGGTGACGCCTTAAACATCCGCGTTCAGGATGAGGAAGTCAACTGTATTGTCGACACGACAAAGGCAACAACATCTTAAAAAGAAACAACCCACTCTTATTTTACATGCACCTAAAATGATCAACCAAGCTTTCTAATAAAGGCAAGACTGTCTTGAAGAATGAATAATTGTGCAAAACCTAAGGACTTCATAGTATCAATCATTGACATAATAGCTAAATAAACTGTGGAGTCCCTCATGTCTGATACTTATATAGACACAACAGCAAAAGCGGACAAACCAACCGATAAAAAAATGGTTAAGCTGATCGTTGCATCTTCTATAGGCAATGCTCTGGAATGGTTCGATCTAATCGTTTACGCTTTTTTTGCACGCACCATCTCTAAACTCTTCTTCCCTACGGATAACGAAACCTTATCTTTAATGTTGGCGTTATTCACATTCGCCATGTCGTACTTGATTCGTCCATTAGGCGCTATCGTGATCGGTAGCTATGCTGATAAAGTCGGCCGTAAAGCTGCCATGCTGTTAACGATTTGGCTGATGATGGCAGGAACATTCTTAATTGCCATCATGCCAACTTACGAAGCAATTGGTTTATTAGCACCGTTTGGCATTCTACTAGCGCGTTTACTACAAGGCTTCTCAGCAGGTGGAGAGTTTGGTAGCGCGACAGCTATGTTGGTGGAACATTACCCTGAACGTAAAGGCTTTATTTCCAGTTTCATGTTTGCCAGTCAGGGCATCAGTGGCTTACTTGGCGCAGGTTTTGGCTTACTTTTAACGACGATCCTGACTACAGATCAACTGGAAAGCTGGGGCTGGAGAATTCCCTTCATCTTCGGTTTATTAATTGGCCCTGTTGGACTGTATATTCGCCGACACATCGAAGAAGCAAGTGAATTTAAAGAAACAGAACAAGCGAAAATACCATTAATTGAACTATTTAACAGCAATAAGAGCGCCATTCTGTGCAATATAGGCGCGATGGTACTGTCTACCTCTGTGACTTATTCCATTATTTTTATGCCAACCTATGCGACTAAATATCTCGGACTAAGCAACTCCATTGGCTATGGTGGCACCCTAATCAGTTATACCGTCTTAACACTCTTAACCCCGTTTATTGGTATCTTATCCGATCGATTGGGTCGTACGCGCTTAATGACGATAGCTGGTTTGCTGTTTTTATTAACGGTTTACCCTGCCTTCTTACTATTATCACACAATGCCACTTTGTTAATGCTCGCCAGTGTATTGTTCTGGCTAAGTGTTCTTAAAGCTATGTATTTTGGCGGTTTGCCCGCACTCATGTCGGAACTCTTCCCAACAAAAGTACGTGCCACTGGCATGGCATTAAGTTACAACATTAGTACCACTCTATTTGGTAGCTTCACGCCCTTTTTATTAATCTGGGTGATCAGTGCCACGGACGATTTGTTGGCACCAAGTTATTATTTATTGTTCACCTGCATTATCAGTTTGCTTACCCTGATTGTCATTCGGAAACACTTTAAAATTGGCTAATTATTTAATGTAAGCAAAAAGCCAGCCGCGTATATCGCGCGGCTGGCTTTTAAAAATTTCTAGCTAATCAATTCTCAAAAGAGTCTCTAATTTACACACTAACAAGCGGATGATTAGAATACATTGCTTGAAAAAGCCCTATCGTATTTTTACCCTTGCGTTGGCCAATGCTCGCCCAGATCCCAAAAAAGCCCAGCGGCGGCTGCCAAGCCTTGCTCTGCGACACTGACTAATAAATGTTCATCAGGCGCATGTTGCTTACAAGAAGGGTAAGAATGCGGCATCCATACCGTTGGCAATCCCAACACATCAGCAAAACAATGATTCGGTATCGTGCCGCCTAAATTAGGCAATACGGTGACACTTTCATTCAAAGACAACGCCATAGAAGATTGGACAAAATTCACCCAAGGGTGGTTTGGGTCTAAACGCGTGGCGTTATAGCCACCTTCATACAGAACTTCAACATCATCAAAGCCTTGCTCTGTTAAATAAGCCGACAAATTGTTCACCAGATTTTTCCAATCCGTTCCTGGTACTAAACGCAAGTGACATACCGCCTCGGCCACATCAGGAATCGCACCAATCGGTTTCTGAATGTCGCCCGCACCCAATGCAATGACTTCCAATGTATTACAGCCAAACAAACGCTCACCAACAGACAATTCTCTTTCCCCCCAATTAGCGTTTAACTCTGGGTCCCCAGGACAACCTCCTACAGGCAAAGTCTGCATCATACTTGCTGTGATACCTTCTGGTTTGGGTGCACGCAAACATTCCGGAATGACCATCCCTTGAGAAGTCACCAGTGTTGACAAAGCATGTTGTAAACGAATCGCTGTATTGGTAATCACTCCTCCCCAATTACCAGAGTGGCGTGCTCCATTAGCGGTTTCGCAGCGAAGACGGAACTGACAAACACCACGAGATCCTAAAAAAATCGTCGGCGTTTTTGCGTTCAAACGAGGCCCATCAGAAGCCAAAAAGATATCTGCACTCAATGCCTCTTTATGTTCTTCACAAAACCTTTCCAACCCTTTTGAACCCACTTCCTCACTCATTTCGAACAGCACTTTTAGGTTATAACCTAACTTTCCTTTACGTGCTGCTAGAACGGCTTCCAAGGCCATGAAATTAATAGTATGTTGCCCCTTGTTATCCGCTGTACCTCGACCGAACAGTTGATCACCATGCTGAGTTAGCTGCCAAGGATGTGAACCTTGTTGCCAACTTTCAACCTGCCCATTGGTGACATCGCCATGTCCATAAGTTAATAAAGTGGGTAACGCTGGATCTTCGATACGCTGACCAATAAGTAAAGGCGGGCATCCAACAATAGGGTTATCAAAAATCTCACAAATAAATCCCATACTCTCTAAGTAGGGTAGTATTTCCAGCCCTAGGTAATTTGATAATTCATCCATTGCATTAGGGTTTTGGCTTTCAGACTGGTAAGCCACGCGACGAGATAATACGTCAAAAAACTGGCCATTCTTCATATTCTGAACAGCACTTTGAAGAGCAGATTCGCGCCCTTCTGTGGATAAATACTGCATTTTCTCTCCTAAATGGTCGATTTATCTATCCGCTTTAGCTTAAGATGGAGGCAGACTTACCACAATTATCAATTATGCAATAAAATATTCGATTTTGTAGAAAGCTTATGCATGAAATTCCATTAAAGTATTTCCACTCTGTGGCGAAAACAGGCTCTCTTTCAGCTGCTTCTGAAGAGTTGCACGTCGCTGTATCAGCCATAAGCCGTCAAATTTCACAATTGGAGGAGCGCCTTCAACTAAGCTTGTTTGAACGTAAAGCCAGAGGCATGACTCTGACACCGGCAGGAGAAGTCCTGTACACTTATTCGTTACGAAATACCTTAGAGTTTAAAAATGTCTTAGCTGAAATGCGTGGCGTGACCAGCATTCAGCAACAATCCATAGCGATTGCCTGTCCAGAAGGCATGGCATGGGATTTTCTACCTCACACCATGACCCAATTTCGCCAAAAGTATCCAGCTGCTCTCTTTTCACTACAAGTGGTAGAGTCAGCAAAAGCAACGCTTTTGGTAAAAGAGGGAAAGGCCGATATGGCGCTGACATTTAGCTTACAACCAGAACAAGGTGTCGAGGTAGCCCTGCAAGTACCGTCCCCCATTCGCGCCTTATTACCAGTTTCACACCCTTTATCAGGCAAATCCATCTTAAGTTTAAAAGATCTAAGTGAATATCCATTAGCGCTGCCTGAGTCTGGTACGACACTCAGCTACCTTTTTGATATTGCATGTAATCTTGAAGGTATCAACATCATTCCCACTCTCAATAGCAACGCGATGGGGGCCATTTACAGCTTTGTCGCGAGCAGTTCAAATGCCATTGCCCTATGTGGCAAGCTCAGTGTAGAACGTCGTGCTCAAAATGACGGTTTGTGTACACGTCCGATTCATGCCGACTCTCTCGAACAACGTAACCTTCAGCTTCAAGTGATGTCACGTAGAAAACAACCGGCCTTGGTTCAATACTTTTTAGATTTTCTGAAGCAAAAGCTTAATCAGCAAGGTCATTAAATAACGAAGTCATTACATTTTCTAATGTCTAAACCCTTAAATACATTAAATATGGTTGCCAATTCCGTGGTACAGCCAATGATCCAACGACCAGATAAGCATCCTAAACCTTGCTTAACCTTGATCATCTTTTTTTCAGCGCAGCAAAATACTTTATGGTTTGCCCTCTTATATCTAATAGGATTTGTGTCTTTATTTAGCGTCTCATATGGCATTAAACTCTTAATGGCCGGCTTGCCTTAGTCACCCCCTTTCACACAGATACAAAAACTGGCCAGTCTTTGTATCTGTGTCCTCCATTCTTCCTTGATCTGTCCATGTGCAAGCTGATCGAAAACACGTAAAGTGGTTCACTTACTTTTTCGCCTCACCATGGCACAGTTAAGGACGTAACATGATTCGCAAAGATATGTTTTTAGCACTGATCATTATCTTCGCTTGGGGCTTTAACTTTATCGTCATGCGTTGGGGGTTAGATGAACTCACACCAATGATGTTAGGCGGATTACGCTTCCTCGTCATCGGCTTGATTGGCTGCTTCTTTATTTCTCGCCCTAACACACCACTACTCTGGTGTATTGGCTATGCTTTATCATTGAACTTTGGACAATTTGCGTTTTTATTCAGTGCCATGTCATTTGGCATGCCTGCAGGGCTGGCTTCTTTGGTTCTGCAATCTCAAGCGATTTTCACCCTACTGTTCGCTATTTTATTGTTAAAAGAAACGGTTCGTCCCTATCAAGTACTCGCAATTGGCATTGCCATTGGTGGTTTGGCGGTAATCGGAATAGACAATGAAGACACCACCATGACCGCACTGGGTTTTGGCTTAACCTTAGCAGCAGGATCGAGCTGGGCGCTGGGGAATATTGTTACCAAAGTCATCAGTCGAAAAGGTTACGACGCCAATTTAAACCTGATCGTGTGGTCTAGTTGGGTGCCGCCCGTACCCTTCTTTATCTGTGCGTATTTTATCGACGGTGGCGATGTGATGTGGCACAACCTCGTAGGGCTGAATGTCAAATCTCTAGGGGCACTGGCCTATTTATCCATCTTTGCAACATTAGCGGGCTATGGTTTGTGGAGTTATTTAATGTCTCGCTATCCGGCCGCAACGGTTGCACCGCTCACCTTGGGAGTACCCGTTGTCGGATTAACCTCTGCGGAAATTTTTCTGTCCGAAACGGTCAGTATGATGCAATGGGTGGGGATTTTAATTGTACTGCTGGGTTTGATGTTGAATACATTCGGTGGCCGCTGGCTAAAAAAAGTTAACCAGCAAGCCACTTAAACCTTAGGTCAGAATGAACATCTAATCTTTGCGCTCTTGTTGCTCGTCGATTTTATCCGCTAAGCGAGCAACTTGAGCCTGCAATTCAGCAATTTGCGTTACCAATGCTTGATGATGATTTTCCTGATTTTCATGTTCCTCTTGAACGGTTTCGCGGGTCATCACATCCAATACCACACCCACCATCATGTTCAAAAAGACAAACGCCGTTAAGAAAATGAAGACAATGTAAAACATCCAGCTAAACGGATACACTGTCATGGTCTCGTACATGACATCTGTCCAGTCCTCAAACGTCGCAACGCGAAACAGAGTCAACATGGAAATGGCAATGTCACCCCACAATTCTTCGTTCACTTGATGGAAGAAGATGGAGCCAACCGCAGCAAAAATATAAAAGATAATAAACATCAACAGGGCAATGTAGCCCATTTTGGGGATGGCTTTAAGTAAGGCGTTAATCAGAAAGCGTAAATCTGGAATGATGGAGACCAGACGCAAAACACGGAACACACGCAGTAAACGCGCTACCAAGATCATTTCCGTATCAGACACCGGAATCAGACTACCAACCACAATTACGGTATCAAAAATGTTCCAAGGGTCACGGAAAAAGCGCTTTTTATCGTCACAGGCAAAAAATCGCAAACTGATTTCAACAAGGAAGAAAACCGTGATGAAGACGTCTAGATAATTGATAGCCACTTCAACACCATAGGGCAAGGAATAGGTTTTTGCTCCTACTGTTAACGCAGCGATGACAATAATGCTTATGATAAACCCCTGAAACCAAACGCTTTTTTCTATGCGTTTCATCAAGGCCAGCCAGCTACTCGAACGACTTATTTCCATTGCTTTTTCACCTACTAATCAAATCAATCTACCCGCATTAAAGACAGGCGACAACATAGTAAATTCATACTATACAGATGAAAAGCAGATTTGCATGGCTTTGCAAAAAACCTTCAGGTGCGCTTAACACGCACCACTTTCATGATCTCAATAGGAATACCAGCGACAACTTCTTGTGCAGGATAATAAGTCAGATTAACACGCGCGCCACGCAATGTACGATACTTGCCTTGGCGCTTAAAGCGAAATGGAACGTCATAACCTTCAATCATTAAGGTATGCAGAATCCAATCTTCTTGAGAACGCTGCACATGAGATTTCACCTTTAGCGCATCGGAATGGATCAGTTCATTATGGGTATTCAACAGAACGTCGGGATTAGATTTCACTTTAGCCTCCTCCATATAAGCTGAAAGCGAATAAGTATGGCACAAAATCTTCAACACTTGTTTAAAAGGTGTCTATTTTTTGATCAGAAACTTGTTTATTACTCATTGATGTCATCAAGCTTAGATCCAACTTACGCCGTCAAAGATAATATCATTAAAGTAATATCCTATTGCTCCTAATTTTCCAAGCACCATTACTTCAATCAACATCAGCATAAAAGAGAACGTAAATATCGCAAAGAAATGTCCCTTATAAAAAAACCTAACCACTAAAAAATTCAACACCAACAAACCTAATACAGGCATTGCAATAACAAACGCCGAAAATATCGCTAATTCCAACACTTTCTCCATACCAATAGGCGACAGCACAATACAAGCCAGAGGAAACACAGTATTAAAGATTTGCATGGCCAGTGCTGTGCATTGTTCACCCTTTTATAAGAAGAACAATAGCTTACTCTTGCTATTTAAAAAGGCAATCTAGTCACTTTTTTCGACCAGAACAGAAGGAATCAAAATAAAACGCTGAGGCACATCCTTACCCGCCAGTAAGTCCATACCGATTTCTATGGCGGTTTCAGCCATCATCACTGGCCGTTGTACCGCTGTTGCGATCCAAGGATTATCTGGCTGTTTGATAATGTCTTCGGCAAACGGCGCGCCATCCACTGAAGCTAAAATAAATTCGCTTCTTTTCGCCTGTTTAGCAGCACGCAATGCTCCTAAAGCAGTTGGATCATTAATGCTAAAAACCGCGTCGATTTGTGGATACTCTTCCATCAGATAGGTCATGGCTTCCATGCCCCCTTCGACACTGCCTGTACCGTTCATTCTGTCACTGAGTAAACGAATATTGGGGTATTTGTTCAATGCCGATTTACAGCCTGCAACGCGCTCAATCACAGACGACACCAACACCCCATTGATGATCACGAAATTGCCTTGAAAACCGGTTCGTTGCGCCAGTTTCTCACAAGCCACCACACCCGCCTGAACATTGTCTGTCGTAATGGTAGCATCCGCACCTTGGGCATTTACATCAACAGCAATCACCTTAATGCCAGCTCTTTGGGCTTTGGCAACCACAGGCGCGACTTTGTACTCATCAGCGGCGGTCAAAACGATCAAGTCCACATCCTGTTCGATGAAGTCATTCAATTGCTCAATTTGTCTTTGCCAATCGTAAGCATCAGAACGAATCACCATTTTGACAGGACCGTTTGCTAGCTCTTGTGCTTTTCGCGTCGCTGCATCCACCAGCTTCACAAAATATGGATTGCCTAAATCCGCCACACTGATACCAATCGAGCGTAAGGGCTGCGGCTCAGATGATTGCAAAGATAATGGGGCAAGCAAAGCTAACAGCGTCAAGATCGCGACACCGGCCGTCACCAATCGTCGCCCCAGATAAAACTGGACAGCGCGACCTATGCGGTTAATGAAATCTTGACGATTAGCTTTCATGAATCTCTCTCAAACATAAATAAGCCCCTATTTTGCCTGACCGGAGGAAAGAACAAAACAGAGGCTTAGTGTAATCAGCAACGAAACTTAAGCAGCTGTATCAGCATCCACCACTTCATCCACTTCCATCGCACCTGTCATAATGGCAACCGCATCGGACATAGAATGGGATTGCGGTGTGACCACGGCGGCACGCTTACCAAGACGATGAATATGAATACGATCTGCCACTTCAAACACATGCGGCATGTTGTGACTGATCAAGATAATCGGCAAGCCACGATCACGTACTTCTTTGATCAAGTTCAACACGCGACGTGATTCTTTGACCCCTAATGCAGCCGTAGGTTCGTCCATAATCACTACCTTGCTACCAAACAAAGCCGAACGCGCTACTGCCACACCTTGACGTTGACCACCGGACAAGGACTCAACCGCCTGACTGATGTTTTGAATCGTCATCAAACCAAGCTCTGCCATTTTCTCTCGGGCACGTTTTTCCATTTCTTTTTTGTCTAGCATACGGAACACGGAGCCCAAGATGCCAGGCTTACGCAGCTCGCGTCCTAGGAAAAGGTTATCGGCAATATTCAATGCAGGGGAGACTGCCAAATTTTGATAAACCGTTTCAATGCCTAGGGCTCTGGCCTCCATCGGTGAATTAAAATGCACTGGCTTGCCATCGAGTAAGATTTCCCCTTCATCTGGGATAAGCGCCCCAGACAAAGCCTTAATAAGAGAGGACTTACCCGCGCCGTTATCACCAATTACCGCCAGAATTTCTCCTGGATAGAGTTCAAAATCAGCGTGATCAATGGCCGTCACACTGCCATAGCGTTTCACTAGGTTTTTCGTTTGCAATACGGGTGTTTGATTGTAATCCACTGTCATTATGCTGTTCCTCTTCGAATCCATTGGTCTACACCGACGGCAACTATAATCAAGATGCCCACAGTGAACTCTTGCCACAACACATCCACACCCGCCAGCGCCAAGCCATTACGAAAGACACCGACCACCAAGGCACCAACTAAGGTTCCATAAATGGAACCGCGACCACCAAACAAACTACAGCCACCTATCACCACTGCGGTAATACTGTCCAAGTTAGTGGTGTAACCCGCTTGTGGGCTAACCGAGCCAATTCGACCAATCAATACCCAAGCACCTATTGCACACACCACACCGGCCAATACATAAACCGACAGCAGAATGCGATCAGTACGAATACCAGCTAATTTGGCCGCTGCCGGGTCATCACCCGTGGCATATACATGACGCCCCCAAGAGGTCCAGTTCAAGGCATACCAAATGACAAAAAACAGTGCCAACATTAACAAGGAACCATAGGTTAAGCGTGCACCAAACACATTAATGGTTTCGCCCAGCCATTGCAGCAAAGGCGCTGCCGCATCGATGTCTTGTGAACGAATGGTTTGGCTTTTCGAATACCAAAGATTGAGCGCAAAAAAGACGTTCCAAGAGCCTAAAGTAGCGATGAAAGGTGGCAACTTCATACGGGTAATTAACAAGCCGTTTATAAAACCCGTCACAGCACCAACAGCAATACCAATTAATAACGCCACACCGCCATCAAAGCCGTAATCTATCGCCATACGTCCCATTACCACAGACGAGAGAACCATGATGGCGCCGACCGACAGATCGATACCTGCCGTCAAAATAATTAAGGTTTGTGCCACCCCAATGACACCGATTATCGTAACCTGCTGCAAAATTAAAGATAGGTTAAATGGGTGTAAAAAGCGGCCACCAATAATCAAGCTGAAAGCCACGATGGCAAGAATCAGTACGATGCTTGGTGCAGCAACAGGATAGTGATGTAAAAACTTTTTAAAACGCTCTAATAATGTGTCGCGGTGTTCAAAGTTAGCGACATAAGAGCTCGCCTTATCCGCCACCTTATCGTGATCCAACACAGGGGAAGAGGGTTTAGTTTCGCTTGAACTCATAGACTACTCCAGACGAGAAAACCGCCGTTAGCCCAAATCTCGGCTAACGGCAAATGCAGGCACCTTCTTATTGCCTATTCATTAGAATGGGATTAACCCCAGCACATGTTTAGACCAGTTTTAGAACTGATTGAGTTAACGCCTTTGGCTGGCTCATCAGTGACTAGCTGTACACCTGTGTCGAAGAAATCTAAACCGTCTGAAGCGCTAGGACGTGTACCAGATTTGGCAAACTCAACAATCGCACTAACGCCTTCAGAGGCCATTTTGAGAGGGAATTGCATAGACGTTGCACCAATGACGCCATCACGGATGTTACGTACACCAGGACAACCACCATCAACTGACACGATCAAAACGTCTTTTTCCAAACCGAAGGATTTAAGGGCTTCATACGCACCTGCCGCAGCCGGTTCATTGATGGTGTAAACCAAGTTAACTTCTGGGTCTTTTTGGAGTAGATTTTCCATTGCTCGGCGACCACCTTCTTCCGAGCCTTGTGTGACATCGTTACCGACAATGCGAGGATCGGTTTCATCGCCCATGCGAGCTGGATCTTTTAGATCAATACCGAAGCCTTTCAAGAAGCCCTGGTCACGAGCAACATCCACGGTAATCTGGCTGGTACTTAGATCTAACAAAGCAATTTTCGCGTCTTTGGCCTTATCGCCCATTTTTGCCTTAGCCCACATACCAATCATTTCACCCGCTTTGAAGTTATCGGTAGCGAAAGTCATGTCTGCGGCATTGGCAGGGCTTAATGGTGTATCCAAGGCAATGACCAACAAACCAGCATCACGGGCTTTTTGAATGGTTGGCACGATAGCAGAGGTATCACTTGGGGTAATCAAAATGCCTTTGGCACCCGCTGCAATCAAGTTTTCAACCGCTTGTACTTGAGTTTCGTTGTCACCATCATAGCGACCAGCGAATGTGCGCAGTTCCACACCAAGCTCTTCCGCTTTGGCTTGTGCGCCTTCTTTCATTTTGACAAAAAATGGATTGGTATTGGTCTTAGTGATCAGACCTATGATTGGGGTTTCCGCCACAGCAACACTGGATAGAGTGGTTGCCGCAACTAGGCAAGCGAGTTTCTTAGCTGAAAATTGCTTCAGAGATTTCATGTTTTGTAACTCCAATATTTTGTTTTTATTATTGGCATTGATGCCACTGGGAATATGTTTTCCCTACAATCACTATGAAGTATAAAAACTAACCCAGTATTTCATTGGCTGATTTTTTTTGTAATATTTGTAATATTCTACTTAGTCTTTTTTGAAAACTCTTTCTAACTCTCTGATTGTAAAAGGTTTAGCGATAAATAAATCGTTGCTTTTCAATTGGTATTTTTGCTCTAATTCGTCTTTTGGCAAGCCTGACATTAACAATATGGCACCCGTAAAGCCGACTTCACGACTTTGAATACGATGTGCTAATGCCACGCCATCCATCGCCCCTGATAAGTTTACATCGGAGACAATAGCATCCGGCACCATACCCTTTTCTAAGGCGTTTAATACCGCTTCAGCATGATCAAAGGTTTGCACCAAGTACGACATTTGCTGCAGCTGTTCGCGCATCACTCGGCATACCTCTACATCGTCTTCCACCAGCCACACTAAACTGTGTGTCGACAACTCAATAGAGACATCTTGAGATTCCAATGACTGATCTGCGATTACCCGATTTTGCTCTTGCTGAGGTAAAAACAAACACACTCGAGTCCATTTACCTAACTCGGAAGTCACCTTGATGTCTCCACCGCTCTGCTTGACAAAGCCATAGATCATACTCAAGCCCAATCCACTCCCCTTACCCACTGGTTTGGTGGTAAAGAAGGGGTCAAAAATGCGACCTATCACCTCTTCTGATATGCCTTCTCCCGTGTCTTCAACACGAATACGAATGGCTGGTATCTGTGTATCTGGTAAGGTGCAAGTCTTGGTAGAGAATGACAAACGACCGCCTTCCGGCATGGCACTGGCACTGTTTAACGCCAGATTCAATAAGGCATTTTCCAGTTGAGAAGGGTCAATTAAGCTAAACACATTAGGACACTGTAAGTCTTTGTCTACCTGTATGTGCGTGCCCACACTGTATTCCACTAAATCCAGCATACCTTCGATCAAATCATCAATGCCGACGGAGACTGGAAACAATTGCTGACGACGACTAAAAGCCAATAAACGCTGTACTAGGTTACTGCTTTTTTCTGCCACCGCGGATGCGCGTTCTATATAACGGCTTTGATCTTGCGTTTGTGGATGTGAGTCAGCCAACATTTGTAGGTTGCCCATAATGGCAGCAAGAAGGTTATTAAAATCATGGGCGACACCGCCTGTGAGCTGCCCTAACATTTCCATTTTCTGTGCTTGGCGCAACTGACTTTCGACACTTTTACGTTCCGTTAAATCCGTATATAGTGTAACGAACCCCCCCTCTGGCATGGGCTTAGAGCGAAATTCTATGATCTTGCCAGAGTCAAAATGGCGCTCAAAGCTCTGTACTTTAAGGTGACGAGATTCGTTCACTTCGTCCATGTGAACTTGCTGATTCTCCAAGTTTAGATTTTTGTGTTCCCCACGATTGATTAACTGCTGAACCTCATCGATTGGCATACCAATGTGTAAGTCTTCGTCCGTTAAATCAAATAACTTCTGATAGCCCAGATTCCAAGCCATGAGTTGCCCTTTGGCGGAAAACACACTCAAACCATCGTTCATATTATCGAATATGGTTTCCAGTAGGCGCTTTTGTTCTGATAACTCTGCGGTCACCTCAAGACGACGTAATGCATCTTGCCGAAAAACATCAAAGGTCTCTGCCAGGGTACCAATTTCATCATTACGACGAATGCGCGCCGGCTTGGATTCAACCACACCTAGGGATAATTGTTCCATGTCATTGGTAACCACACCGAGGTCTCTGGTCATGCGCTGGCTATACCAATACAAACGCGTTAACCCCAATAACAAAAACACTGAAATTCCGATAATCCAAATCTGACCGGTAGCCACAAAAGAAGATACTTCCTGACGCTGGCGACTCACCTTTTTCTGTAAGCCACCAACAAAGTCACTCACTTTACTACTCAGCTGCTCAGACTTGGCTCGAATGGCAATCAGCAAATAATTTTTACGCTGCTCTATGTCATTGAGCCTTTGATGGGCTTTAAGCAAATCTTGCGCAATGCTCCTAACTTGCTCATTTTGAGCCGATAGATTGAGTACATCAGCCATTCTATCTGGTAATAGATTGGGTGCTTCAAGCAGCTGTAAAAGCCAAGCCAAACCTTGACGACTGCTGACTTCAGTAGTGTTTTCAGCAGGCAATAACTGTCTTATGCGAAACTGTTGGGCTAAGCCATCTTCGCGCAAATAGAGCTCTTCTCGAACCAAAGCAACCAGTTCTTCCAAGGTAGCTTGTAAGTCATCTAAGCGCTTGTCTATGTCTTGTTGAAACTCGGAATCCATCAGACTATCGGCCACGCCACGCAACTCTAAGATACGACGATGAATACGTTCCGATTCGGTTTGCAATTGAAATGGCCGCCCCGAACCTGCGGTATAAGGCGCAATGGCGGCCAGTTGCGCAACGCCTTCCGCCAAGGTTAAAGAGGTACTGATTTCGGGTAGGGTTTGTGACTCAAACTCGGACAAACTGGCTTCACTGACGCGCATCGATTGCCAGCCAATGCCCACCATAAAAAAAGCCACCACACTGATTGCCAGTATGGACAATGAGGCTTTCTGGCGAATACTGACAAAGCGCATCAGCTAGCTCGTACAGGGCCTTGGAAGAAATAACCAAGGCCACGCTGAGTTTTAATGAACTCTGGCGTTTTCGGATTGGATTCTATCTTGCGTCGCAAGCGTAAAATCAATACATCCACCGTGCGATCAAAGACTTCCGTCTCCAAACCACGGCTTTGTTCAATTAATTGCTCACGGGTGAAAATTCTATCAGGATGACGCGCCAAAACCTCTAATAAGGAAAATTCACCCAAGGTCAGAGTGACGGTTTTACCCGTTTGATCTTGTAACAAACGTGCGGTGAGATCCAACACCCAAGCACCAAAACGCAGACATTCGTGATCTTGATTAGGAGCATTAGACGAGCTCGGAGGCGCTTGATAGGAGCGTCGCAATAAAGCGTGAATACGCGCCGTCAGTTCACGCAAGTTAAATGGCTTCATCATGTAATCATCAGCTGCCAACTCCAAGCCAAGAATACGATCGGTTTCATCGCCTTTACCCGTAAGCATCATAATCGGCATGGAAAAACGCTCGCGCACTTCACGCGCCAAATGCAAACCGTCTTCTTCTTTTAAATACAAGTCCATTAACACCAAATCAACAGATTGCGCTTCCAATTGCGCCCACATTTGGCGACCATTCTCTGCTTCTCTGACTTGATAACCCTTTTGCGATAAAGCATCACACAAGAGCTGACGAATGTCCTGATCATCGTCAACGAGCAACAAGGTTTTTTTATTTGGTTCTGTCATGGTTCAGATAAAGGTCCACAGTTTGCTTTTTTCGCTGTACTCTCAAAGGATACTGACGTAAATAAGTCTAGCGAAAAGGTTTCTTCGTTATTATGGTGTTAGATTAACAGAAGGAGCCCCGTCTTGCCTCAATTGAAACGTATTAAGCTAAGCTTTTTAGAACCTGAAGAAACACTGCAGATCAGTCGCGATGACACCATTCTAGAGGCTTTACTGAACCACAACCTTGCCATTCGTCATGCTTGCGAGAATGGTGTTTGCGGCGTGTGTTTGACACAGTTGCTCTGTGGTCAGATCGATTACGGTCAGCATCAGCCTCGCGGTCTCACGCAACAGGAAATCCAAGAGAACTATATATTGCCATGCATCGCCCGCTGCAAAACCGACATACGTTTGGCCCAACCTAAGGTCAAAATGCGTTAAACTCGGCTTTATTTCTCTGCTGACACATTCTATTTATGACATTACCGATTCACGCCCTCATTCCTGCGCTCACTCAACAACTGAATGTCAGTCATCAAGCCATCCTTGAGGCTGCTCCCGGTGCCGGTAAAACCACGGTGGTGCCCTTGGCCTTAATGGATCAAGCGTGGAATCAAGAACGTAAGATCATCATGCTGGAACCTCGTCGTATTGCAGCCAAAGCGGCGGCTCAACGTCTTGCAGATAGCTTAAACGAGCCTCTTGGCAAGCGTGTCGGTTATCGAATTCGCCACGACACCAAAGAAAGTAAAGACACACAAGTTCTTGTGGTTACCGAAGGTGTTCTCACTCGAATGCTGCAGGATGACCCTTGCCTAAGTGATATTTCTCTGGTCATTTTTGATGAGTTTCATGAACGTAATTTGCATTCCGATTTGGCCTTTGCTTTGTGTTTGCAAGCAAGAGAACTCTATCGTGATGACGATCCACTTAAGTTGTTGGTTATGTCCGCCACCCTTGACACTCAGCTGCTCGAACAGCGTCTTGGCTGCGCAACCTTAAGCAGCGCAGGTCGAAGTTTTCCTGTCGACGTCATTTATGGCAATAAAGCTCTGAAAATGGAGCAAGTGAACGAAGAAGTCAGTCGGTTAACGTTACAAGCCTTTCATCAACAATCCGGCAATATTCTGGTATTTCTTCCTGGCCAAAAGGAAATTCGCTATGTGCAAAACCGTTTAAATAAAGCATTAGCTGATCAAACTCATGTGGCTATTTTGCCTTTATATGGTGACCTAAGCTTAGCCGAGCAGGAAAAAGTCATCGCGCCAACCACGGCGCCAGAACGAAAAATAGTACTCGCCACCGCCATTGCACAAACCAGCTTAACCATTGAAGGCATCCGCGTGGTTGTCGACAGTGGCTTAAGCCGTGAGGCCAGATTTGACGCCAATACCGCCACCACACGTTTGCATACTCGACGCGCCACCCAAGCAGAAACCACACAACGTGCAGGCCGTGCTGGACGAACCCAAGCAGGCGTTTGCTACCGTTGGTGGAGCGCAGAGCAACAACATAGACTGGCAGCACAAGCACAACCACAAATTGAATGCCTGGAACTCAGCGCCTTAACCTTAAATCTAGCCCAATGGGGCATTCAAGACAGGTTAGAACTCGACTGGATCACCCCGCCACCAGAAGGGCATTTTCAGCAATCGTTAGCTACCTTGCGACAATTGAATGCGATTGCAGCTGAGGGGTTAGCTCTGACGCCTCATGGCGAGTGCATGAGCCAACTTAACTTAGAACCGCGTTTGGCCCACTTACTGCTCTTGGGAAAACAATGGGGACACAGCGACCTAGCTTGCCAAGCCTGTGCATTACTGAGCGAAGGCGACCCGATGTCCAACATAGGCAGTGAATTTGCCATGCGTCTACAATGGCTAACGCAGAGTGATACTAAGCTGACCGCTCACAAGCCAAAACATTTTTATCAGCAATCGATTAAACAATGGCGTCATCGCAGCACATCAATAGACATATCGACTCAAAAGAAAGACATAAGCGAAGAAGACGCATTAGGCTTGCTATTAGCCGCCGCTTTTTTTGATCGCATTGCTCACCGACAAGATAACCCTAAAGCGCATTCCGAACAAAAGGTTCACTACAAGCTGGCTAATGGACGACTTGCCAGCTTAGATAAAACCGATGGCAATGCAAAATGTGAATTTCTGGTGGCGCTGGATGTGGGTGGTCACCAAGGTAACAACCAAGACCAAATTTTCTTGGCTCACCCTTTAAATTTATCTGTCTTAACTGAGCATTTGCCTGAACTTCAAAACAAAGTAACCCATCTTGAATGGTCGAAAAGAGACGCCCGCCTCATCAGTGAACATCAGGTATGGATTGGTAAACTCTGCGTACAACGTCAAGCATCTAAACGGCTACCCGACGATCAAGTCATTACTGCCGTTATTCAATACATAAGACAAGCAGGACTCGCTGTTTTACCTTGGAACCAAGACAGTGATCAACTGAGGGCCAGAATCCACTTTGCCGTACAACACGACCATCAAGCCGAGTGGCCAAACATGAGCGATAAGCTGTTGTTGCAAACATTGGAGGAGTGGCTTGCGCCTTACTTAACAAATGTGACGACACAAAACGCACTGGATAAACTGGATCTCAAAAGTATTCTATTAAACACCTTGGACTGGCAGCTACAAAGCCGTCTCCAACAGCTTGTTCCTGAACGTCTTGCAGTGGCATCAGGCAATCAACACAAAATTGACTATCAAGAATCGCCACCTAAACTCAGTGTTAAACTACAAGAAGCCTTTGGCATGACACACACGCCACAGGTATTAGGTCAGAACCTCACCTTAGAATTGCTGTCGCCCGCCCAGAGGCCTTTGGCAGTGACACACGACCTGCCTTTCTTTTGGCAAAATGCTTACCCTGAGGTCAAAAAGGAAATGCGTGGCCGCTATCCCAAACACCCTTGGCCGGATGATCCTTTAGCTGCGCAAGCGACCGCAAAAACCAATCGCGCCTTACGAGGTTCTTAATGAGGTCAAAGCACGTTCAGTCACCCTTTGGCTGAACGGTGTATTTTTAGCATGATTCGGGCTCCAACCCAGTATAAAACGATGAAAGTCGGCCCAAGCAAGATCAAACAAAGCACGCCATTCATCTTCAACTTTAGAAGCAAAATCCGACGATTCACCTTGTGCTACTAAGCAACGAGTTAATTCCGCAAAGTAATGATCTAACAAGAACACAAGGTGATCCGCCAAACTCATTTCATCCAAACAACTCCCTAAAAAATACGCCACATCTTGTACGCCAACGCCCTGCCCTGTGTATTGAAAGTCAACTGCTGCAACTTCTGTCCCAGATTCAGAAAAACAAAAGTTTGCTACTTTGGCATCACCATGCAATAAGGTTTGATAATTGGCTTGTCTCAGCCTTTGATCTATTACTTTAGCCTGACGTTTTAACTCACCATCCGCCATGGCATTCCATTCATCTGGTCGGGTTTCTAAATGCCAATAACTGCCTCGTGGCCAGAGACCTTGATAATTATCGTTTGGCGAAGAGACAAATTGGCTGTGAAAACTTGCTAGCCAATCCAAAACCGGTAAACAAACGGACCAAGACAGTTGACGATGTCGATACTCTAAGCCTGAATCATCTAAGTCTTCCAATAACAATAAAATCTCATCATCGCTCTCATGTACCCCATAACACTTCGCCACTCGTGCAGTAGGCGGTAGAGTCTGCGCCCAGTGCTTATACCAATTGGCTTCCACCTTGTAAGACGTTAGCTTTCGTTGATGAGATAACTCGGACTGCCAACCTCTTGGATGTGCCATAACTTTATCAAGGCGTATCGATTTAACGATTACCGAAGTGAGCTTGTGTTCGATACCAGACACCAGATAGCGCACAATTTCACCGTATCCGCTCCATAGGGATTGAATGGATTCAGCACGAACCACAGAGATTGCAGCCAAACGTCGCTTAATGAATATTTCCGGTGACATAATAAGCCTCTTGCTTCAATTACTCATATTGTACCGAATTACTAATGAGACCTTTAAAAAGGATTTATAAGTAAACTTCGCTTTTATCGAATTAATGAAATAAAGAAGCATGAAGCTGAATAGACTGGCGAATTCGTCTCCTATTTAACTGACAATGAGTTATAAAACCGCAGAGATAAGGATACATTTGAATGGCGAAATATGGTTGCCAGCTGATGGCTGAAAAAATGTCTAAAGTATTAATGAGACGCCCAGATAAGAGTCTAAAACAGGCTAATCAAGAGCAATGGCATTACAATCACCTTTTTGATGCCGATAAAGCCATTGAGCAGTTTGATGCTTTCACCCAATTGATCATAGACACTGGCTGCGAGATTGTGTGGATAGAAGACAATAACGATGGCCTTTGTGATGCCATGTTTACACGCGATGCTTCGCTCATTACTAAGGCTGGCGCGATTCCTCTGCAAATGGGTAAAGCACTGCGTAAGCCCGAACCTGAGTTACATAAACACGCCTATGAAAAGCTGGGAATTCCAATTCTTGGTCAATTGACTGGCAATGCAAAAATCGAAGGTGGTGATACCATTTGGTTAAACGAAAAAACACTACTTGTGGGTATGGGTTTTCGTTCAAACCAAGCTGGAGTTGATCAACTGAATGCTCTACTTAACCCACAAGGTATTAAAGTACTTGGTTTCGATATGCCATACTGGGGCGGTGAGGAGGCTTGTTTGCACCTAATGTCTGTCATATCACCACTAACAGAGCGCAAATACTTAGTGCACCCGCCGTTAATTCCTGCCCGTTTATGGCAATTACTTGAAGAGGAAGACATTGAATTTGTCATAGCGCCTGAAGATGAGTTCACCGCATCATACGGTTTGAATCTGAATGTACTGCCAACTTCTCCCGATCAATGCATCATGATAGACGGTTTTCCAAAAACCAAACAAATCATGGAAGAACATGGCGTCACTGTTAAGGTCTTTGCAGGCGATGCTTTGTGTATGGCATGTGAAGGTGGCCCGACCTGTTTAACCAACCCTATCCTACGTGAAGCAAACAATTAAACAATTAATCGGTGACAGAGCGGTAAAGCACTCTGTTACCGAAACACCATACCAACAAGAAAGTGTGTTAACACAATCAATCGTCATCCTGCATCGGAATCGGACTAGTACCAGAACAAAGAACCGATAACCGTTGCGCTATGCTTAATTTCTCAGTTTCAGTTAGAGATACAGACTCATTATCTGGATGAAAAAGATATTCCTCTTTCACTCCATCAAACTTAATCTTTCCCAGAATCTGGCCTTGCTGACTGATGCAGTCTAAATCTTGTTGCGCCGGAAAGAACAAAACCATTTAACATGCCTTTTGAATATTAGTGACTAGACATAATAGTAAATTCAGGCAGAGCGGCAATCAACAAATGAAAGCAGGTTAAGAAATCAAGATTACCAAACGGTATGTATATCATACGAACCACACTTCTGGGGACGGTATGGTAGGAATGTGTAAGACACGACCATTTCCTCCAGACGTAAAAAAGCCCTGACAAGCTATCCTATCAGGGCTTCTTATGTTTAAAGCTTGACGATATTTATGCCCTTTTACCACCTATGCTTAT
>NZ_JBSWYU010000019.1:0-33450 GCF_056161265.1 Marinomonas sp. ABL3_031 | reverse complement strand
AACTCAGTATAGAACGACCTAATGTATTTTTAAAAAACAAAGCTAAAAAAAAGAACCCCAGTGAAAATACTGGGGTTTATCGACACTCTGAAGCGACTATGATGCATAGTCGCTTTTTAAAATGACTTAGCTTGTTTATCCCTATTAACGTGCCGCCAATTCGGCTTTTGCGCGTTCAACCGCTTTCAATACTTGTGCTGGCGCTGTACCGCCAATGTGGTCACGAGCTGCCACCGAACCTTCAAGAGTCAATACCTCAAACACATCTTGCTGGATCATATCGCCGAAAGATTGCAATTCTTCAAGGGTCATTTCCGACAAATCTTTGCCTTCTTTCACACCATAACCTACCGCCTTGCCAACGATTTCATGGGCATCACGGAAGGCTACGCCTTGACGAACTAGATAGTCTGCCAAATCCGTCGCCGTGGAGAAGCCACGACGCGCGGCTTCATACATGTGTTCTTGGCGTGATTCAATCGCCGGAATCATATCGGCAAAGGAACGCAATGATCCTTTCAAAGTATCCACGGTATCAAACAAAGGCTCTTTGTCTTCTTGATTGTCTTTGTTGTATGCCAAACATTGTGACTTCATTAAGGTCAACAAGCCCATCAGATGACCATAAACCCGACCTGTTTTGCCGCGCACCAATTCAGGCACATCCGGATTTTTCTTCTGCGGCATAATAGAAGAGCCTGTGCAGAAACGGTCAGGTAAGAAGATGAAATTAAATTGTGCAGACGCCCACATCACCAACTCTTCCGCCCAACGGGACAAATGCATCATAATGATGGACGCTGTTGACGTAAATTCAATGGCAAAATCACGGTCACTAACGGAGTCCAGAGAGTTATAAGTTGGACGTTCAAAGCCCAACAAATCCGCCGTCATATTTCGATCAATTGGATAAGTGGTTCCTGCTAACGCTGCCGCGCCTAGGGGCAAAATATTAATGCGTTTACGACAATCCACTAGACGCTCATAATCACGTTGCATCATTTCATACCAAGCCATTAAATGATGCCCAAAGGTTACAGGCTGCGCGGTTTGCAAATGCGTAAAACCGGGCATGATAGTGTCGGCTTCTTTTTCCGCTAAACTCAAGATACCTTGTTGCAAACGTGTGATTTCTTCTAATAAAAAGTCCACTTCATCACGCATATACAAACGAATATCGGTCGCCACTTGATCGTTACGAGAACGCCCTGTGTGTAATTTTTTCCCGGTAATTCCGATCTTTTGCGTTAGGCGCGCTTCAATGTTCATGTGCACATCTTCTAACTCAATCGACCAGAGGAATTCACCGCGCTCAATTTCACCTTCAATTTCCGTCAAGCCTTGAATAATCTGATCACGTTCTTCTTCTGTTAATACCCCAACCCTGGCCAGCATTTTACCGTGAGCAATCGAACCTTGGATGTCCTGCTTTGCCATTCGTTGATCAAACTCAACAGAGGCCGTAAAACGGGCAACAAAAGCATCAACAGGTTCAGAAAAACGACCACCCCATTGCTGGTTTGTGGTTTTATTAGCATCAGTCATTCAATTCATTCCTACACTCGGTTCAATTTGCTGCAAAGAGTACCTTAAGCGCCCCGACTTATAAAGCCTGAAAGATGACGAAGACACCTCGAACGAGTATCATGACGATTAAATTTTCCAGGTCTAAATCGACCAACAAGGCACTAGGAGACACAGTGAAAGAGAAACTTGTGATCGCAACCCGCGAAAGTCAACTCGCCCTTTGGCAAGCCAACAATGTAAAAGCCAAACTTGAGAGCCTATACCCAAAATTAACTGTGGAATTATTAGGCATGACGACCAAAGGTGATCAGATTCTCGATTCTCCCCTGTCTAAAATCGGTGGCAAAGGTTTATTTGTTAAAGAGCTGGAAACGGCGTTACTCGATGGCCGTGCTGATATCGCCGTGCATTCCATGAAAGATGTGCCTATGGCATTTCCTGAAGGGCTTGGCTTAGCCGTCATTTGTGAACGTGAAGAACCAACAGATGCCTTTGTCTCTAATCGATATCAACAGCTTGATGAATTACCAGCTGGAGCCATTGTCGGTACTTCCAGTTTACGACGTTCTTGCCAGCTAAAAATGCAACGACCAGATCTAGTAATTAAGGACTTACGCGGTAACGTGAATACTCGTCTTAGAAAATTAGACGAAGGGGAATACGACGCCATCATTCTAGCGACCGCTGGCTTATTACGTCTTGAAATGCCTCATCGCATTGCGCAAAAGATTCCGGCTGAGGTCAGTTTGCCAGCAGGCGGCCAAGGCGCAGTGGGCATTGAATGTCGTAACTATGATGTCGCCACGATTGATTTACTAGCGCCGTTACAGCATGAAGAAACCGCCTTACGTGTTAACGCAGAGCGCGCCTTGAATGAGCGCTTAAACGGTGGCTGCCAAGCCCCCATTGCTAGTTTCGCCGTACTAGAAGGTGAAGAAATCTGGCTACGCGGTCTCGTCGGCAGTCCAGATGGAAAAACCATGATTCAGAGCGAAATTCGTGGTCATAAAGAAGATGCAAAACAACTGGGGAGTTCTCTTGCTGAGGAATTACTCGACCGCGGTGCAGACAGTATATTAGCGGCTATTTATCACTAGTGTATTTGAATGAATGGAAAACACCATGTCTCAATGCCGGATTCTCATCACCAGACCACAACCAGAGAATCAACTCAGTTGTGAACACGTGTTACAACAAGGTTGGCAAGCTGTGCCCTTGCCCATGCTAAACATTGAATCCATTAAAGACCCAGCGCAAGTTGCGCTTATTCGCTCACAGATATTTAACATCGACGAATACAAATATGTGATTTTCGTTAGCAAGAATGCCGCTCGCCTTGCTTGTGAATGGCTCGATGAATGCTGGCCCATGTTGCCAATAGGGGTAAATTGGATCGGCATCGGAAAAGGCACAACGCAGAGCCTTTTGGCTGAAGGCGTACCTGCCATAGCCAATCCAGGACACACTAGCGAAGCATTATTAGACTGGTTAAAGCCAGTAAAAATGCGCAACGAAAAAGTACTTATTATCCGTGGTTTAGGTGGGCGTCCAGAACTTGGCCAACAACTGCAAGACAGAGGCGCAAAAGTCAGTTATCTTTCTCTTTACGAAAGAAGAAAGCCGACGTATTACGCTCAAACTTTCTTTATGTTGCCCGATATAGATTTAATATGGGTCACCAGTGGTGAAAGCTTAACGCACCTGACCGACTATGCTAATGCACATAAACCAGAATGGAAGTCGTTGCCAATCTTAACGCCCAGTGCCAGAGTCAACCAAATAGCACAAGAACTCGGTTGGAATAAGGCAACTAATGCCAATGGCGCAGACGACAACAGCCTGATAAAAGCGACAGAAATTCAAACAGGAAAATAGAATGACTGACAAAAAAATTGAATCCACTGAATTGGATACAACTGAAAAAAACACCTCTGCAAAAATTGATGAGGGCAACAAAGCAGACAGCGCTTCTATTTCTTCTACCACAACGAATGATCAGGATACTTCAACCAATACAAACACAGCAGGAAAAACCCACAAAACCTCTAAAATAGGTTCGTCCATTCCGGTTTATCTTGCGCTGACAATTTCTGTCGCAGCGCTGGCGGCCAGCGCTTGGCTTTATTATCAAAGTCAAATAAGTACCGTTAAGCAAGAGTTGTCTCAACTCAATCAACAACAATCTGATCTGGCCAAGCAAGTTGACTCAGCGCAAAACACCAAAGCTCAATTTGAACAGCTAGCAAAACAAGTAATCGAATCACAAAAATCCACGCAAAAAAATACGCAACAACTCATTCAACAACAAAATGTCCAAAACGACAAAATTCAGTCTTTAGAAGCTAAATTACAGCGCCTCAATAACACCACCAAAGAAGATTGGAAATTGGCCGAAAGTGAGTATTTAATCCGCCTAGCCAACCAACGCTTGCTATTAGAAGCGGACAGTAAAGGGGCGATTACCCTCCTCACTAATGCCGATGATATTCTCAGGGAATTACAAGACCCGATTGTTTTCGAAACTCGCAAAGCACTTGCCAAAGACATTCAAACACTGAATGCCATCAGTCAATTTGATCTAGAAGGTCGTTACTTACAATTAAGCGCCTTGTACGACAGCGTCACAGGCTTACCTCAGAGAGAGCCATCAAAAGAATGGCAAGCCACTCAGCAACAAGATAAAGCCACCGAAACAAATAACAACAACGCACTTACCTCTGGATTAAAAAGCTTTTGGCAGTCTTTACGTTCTTTAATAGTTATTAATTACCATAGCAAACCGATTAAGGCATTATTACCTCCAACTAAATATCAAGAACTGATTCACGGCTTACAGTTGCAACTGGACGTAGCACAAGTGGCCCTTCTAAAAGGCGAATCGGTTATTTATCATCAAGCTCTTTCACGTGTCGCCCAGGCCGTCACTGAGCATTTTGATACTCAAGCCAATAAGGTAGTAGCGTTTCTTGCCAGCCTAACCGAATTGCAACAATTAGAACCGTCTCCAAAACTGCCTTTGCCACGCGCTTCTTTAATTGCCATAAAGTCGCTGGTAAAAGAATGGAATCAAGAACAGACCGAGCACGACTTGGCTGACATACAAGAAACAGATAATGAGTCTTTTTCCAGTACAAACAAAGCGAGTACAGAAACCACGAGTTCAGAATCAATGGGCACAGAAACCAAGACTGAAGGAGAAGCTCAATGAGAAAACTGCTCTTCTTGTTGGTCATCATGATGGCGGTAGGCGGCGTATTGGGATTACTAATGCGTCAGGATACCGGCTACGTTTTAATCGCTTACAATGGCGTTACTGTTGAAACCAGTATCTGGGTTTTGCTGGCGGCTATGATTGTCAGCTTGTTTGTACTCAGCTGGCTCAAACGCATTTTATTTATTACTCTACGCCCAAGTAATTCCATTGCGAAAGTCACAGGTAATTTGGCTTTAAAAAGAGCATCACGAAACACCATTCGTGGTCTGTTAGAACTGGTCGGAGGTAATTGGAATCGAGCAGAAAAGTTGCTTACCAACAGCGCAGACAAAGTCCCTTACCCTTTAATCAACTATATTGGTGCAGCCTACGCTGCCAGCGAACAAGATGAACATGAACGTTCAAAATCCTTGTTACGTTCCGCACACCAATCCACCCCAGAAGCAGAGTTTGCGATTGGCTTCGCGCAAAGCCAACTGCAACTGAAGCAAGAACATTATGAAGGTGCACTGGCTTCTCTATTACGATTACATAAACTCAAGCCCAAACATAAACAAGTACTGAAAATGTTGGTTGCCGTATACACCAAACTTAAAGACTGGGATGCTCTGTTGACGTTAACGCCAACACTAAAAAAAGACGGCATTTTCGATGAAGATAATATGCTTGAACTAGAAAGTAACGCGTTTCTTGCTCTATTAGATAAGATTAAATTCCGCAACAAATTAGGGCAAAGTGGCAAGGAACTGGTCACAGAAGTGGAAACCTTATGGAACAAATTAGATACCTTGTCACAAGACAATCGAATGCGTCAGCTTTATGCTCAAACCTTGCTGAATTTTGGTGATGACAATAAAGCAGAACACTTCATCCGCAACAGCTTAAACCAGCGTTGGTCTGATGATCTTATTTACGAATACGGCAACCTGAAACAAGGCAATATGAAAAAGCTCCTAGCCAATTGCGAAGTTTGGTTAAAGCGTGAGCCAGCGAGTGCCAATTTGTACCTTGTAGCTGGACGTTTGAGTCAAACCATGATGCTGTGGGGCAAAGCAAAAGACTATTATGAACAAGCTCTGGCGCTTGATGGTCAAAGTGAAGCCTTGGCAGAATTAAGTCGATTATTGGAAGCCATGGGAGACATCAAAGCCAGCCAAAACCTTATGATGATCAACCTTAGTCAAGCCAGTAATCAGCTAAAACCTTTACCTCTGCCTCATCACCACTGATGACACCACAAAAAATTCAAGGCCAGCGTGTAAGCTGGCCTTGAATTTTTTTGCTTTTGAATTTTTTGGTATCTAAGAAGGGGGTGTTTACTATTTAAATCGAATCACCAACTCATGCATATCTTCTGCAACCTTTTGCAGCAAACGAATGCTGTCACTAGAACGTTGAGATTTTTCTGCACTCTCTTCTGCCAAATCAGAGATTCTCACAACCTGACGGTTCACATCTTCCGATACTTGCGACTGCTGCTCAACCGCTGCTGACATCTGAATAGACATATCGGTAATATTCGAAACCGATGCCACAATTTTTTCAAATGCATGGGCCATTTCCACTATTTTCTGCAATCCTTGTTCAGCATCCTGCTTACCTTGCTCAGCCACTTTCACGGAGCTTCCTGCGCCAGTACGTAAGGTCTCTATTATCTTATGAATGTCCTGGGTTGAACCCTGAGTACGCATGGCTAACTGGCGAACTTCGTCGGCAACCACAGCAAAACCTCGTCCATGCTCACCCGCTCGCGCTGCCTCAATAGCAGCATTAAGCGCGAGTAAATTGGTCTGCTCAGCAATTTGATCAATGACTTGTGCTACTTCAGCAATTTTTGCAGAATGATTTGCCAGATCTTGCACAGTAGTACTGATATTATTCACAGTATTACTGAGATCCTCAATGGAGGTTTGTGCTTGAGTAATTTGCACCTGACCAGATTGCGCTGCTTGTAAAGAGGATTTGGCGCTGTCAGCAGTGGTTTGGACATGCAAAGCAACATCCCCAATAGTTGTGGTCATTTGCTGCATCGCTGCCGCCACATCTTGAGTTTCATGTTGTTGACTGACCATACCTTTAGTGGTTTCTTGTGTTAGCGCTAGCCCAAGTCGCGACTGCTCCGAGACTTCCAGTGATTCATCCTCAAAGCGAGTCAATACCGCATCAAGCCTCGACATCATGCTCTTAGCCCCCACTTCCAGTTGGGCAATAGATAATACCTCATCCGAATAGGTTACGGCTGCCAATGGATGCATAAACGCCGCCGACAAACGTTTCTTCAGTTGCTTTTTCAGATCGCGTTGATGTTTCCAGAAAAGGGCATTTCCAACTAAGCTAGCCACTAAGAGGATAAATAAACTGAGATAGGCATTGTGCGAAGCTGCCACAGCAGCACCAATGACAATGAATAATGGTAAAAGGAACTGCCAATTTAACAAGGGATGAGCAATGACTCGTTTGCCTTCCCGAATACTTTTATAACGCTTTTCAGCACGGGCTACGTCTTCACGCTTAGGCAAGGTACGAACAGATTCGTAACCTATCACTTTGCCATTGTCGGTGACAGGGGTGACATAGGCATCTACCCAGTAGAAATCCCCATTCTTACAGCGATTTTTCACTAAGCCCATCCAAGCTTTCCCTTGTTTAAGGGTATCCCACATGACTTGGAATGCCTCAACAGGCATGTCTGGGTGTCGAACAATATTGTGTGGACTGCCAATAAGTTCTTCTTTGGTGAAGCCACTTATCTTGATGAATGCATCATTGCAATGCAGAATTTTGCCCTTTAGATCGGTAGTAGAAACCAGCTTTTCGTTCACCTCAAAGCTTCTCTCTTGGTCTGTTACCGGTGTGTTGTTGCGCATTGTCTTATCCTTAACGAATTTATCATTATCTCCTTCACCTTAAGTAGAGCTTAAGGAACTACGAGGATTGCAATTTATAAACAATGAATTAAGAATTACCTTAGTAAAGTTTTATGTAACCAGCGAGTAATAACAGGCAATAGATATGTAGGGATTTGTAATGCGCCCGCCAGAGGTAAAAAAGCAGGCCCTAACAAAACTCCCGCCACACTGTAAGTCAACAGCACATTACGATTTCCGGAAGTAATGGCAGCACTGAGTGCTATCTCAACACCTTGCTTTCTATATAATAGAAAAGCAGAGGCAAAAAACACCAGACAGATGACCAACGCGATGAGAAAGTATCCCGTGGCATACAACATATTGGCATCAAACATCTGCCTAAAACTCCCCACCAAGCCCAAAGGAAAAGCAAATACCAATAAAATTGTATAAGGCGACACAGTGAATAAAATACGATTCAAAATAACCACTGGCACCAACCTATGAACAAGGTAAGAAAATACCATTGGCCCAAAAATAAATACTAACAAACGCATGATATAAGCTTCCCAATCTAACCCAACTTCGGCCATAGGCTGAATAAGCAAGGCTAAACTCAAATGAATAGGCAACAATAATGTAGTGGTAATGGTCATTGCCATGGCTTGAATCTGGTCAAACCCTAAGGCCCTTACAATGGCCGGTGTGGCAAATAATGAGCCAGTCGCGGCAATGGCTAAAATAGCCAGTAACAAATCATCACTCATTGGAAAAAAATACGAGAAGCCAAGTACCAAGGCCATAAAAAAGAGTGAGTGAAACAAGGCATAAAGCCACACAGAAAAACAACTCAATCGACGCAAGAGCTCATTCTGCTTAATACTCACCAATGTAAGAGTCATCAAACTAAATAGCACATAAGGAAGATAAGGAAACACCCAATCGGAAACTCTGGGAAAGAAAAAGCCCATTAAGGCAAAGAAGAACATGAAGGGTAATGAATGGCGCACTAACAAGGACAACATGGAAATCCCTTAATTTGTCGCCCTAAAAAGCTTAGGTTTGAACCTTATTTTTTCGAGCCACAATATAATTTATTATTTTCTGGTAACTCAGCCATTTCTAATGGCCAGCCTTGTCGAGCTTGATCGAACTTGGCACGTAATGCAATCAACTCAGCACGCTTTTCAACCGACAAATGGCTTTCTTTAGATCGTTGATTTAGTGTTGGAAATAATATCAGATTATCCTTCATAAATTATCTCTATTAATGCATTGTCTGGATATCTATCGACACTCTATGGATAATCTTTAGCATACGCAAATAAAACGCAGATGAGCAGACTATGAAATTTTTAATCTCGCCAGCAAAAACGCTGGACCTTACCTCTACACCAAGCACGAACGAATTCAGCCAACCTGAATTGATACAAGAATCTAAATTACTCATCAATGAGTTACATGACTTTACGCCAGCGGATATCGCCAGTCTTATGAAGCTGAGCGACAAATTAGCCACGTTAAATGTGGCTCGCTACCAAGAGTGGCAAGAAAACCACACACAGGAAAACAGCCGCCCAGCCGTCTTCACTTTTATGGGAGATGTCTACACAGGCTTGGACGCCTATTCATTAAGCCAAGATGACCTGCAATACGCTCAGCACAATCTTCGTATCCTAAGCGGCCTATACGGTGTTTTAAAACCACTGGACCTGATGCAAGCCTATCGTCTTGAAATGGGTACTAAACTCAATAATGATCGTGGCAGTAATCTATATCAGTTCTGGGGAGACATTATCGTCGACAAGCTGAATAATGAATTAGCTGAAGATGAGTTGTTGGTGAATCTTGCTTCAAATGAGTATTTCAAAGCAGTAAACAAAAAGAAACTCTCGACACGCTTAATCACCCCTAATTTCTTGGATGAAAAAAATGGTCAATTCAAAGTCATCAGTTTCTATGCCAAAAAAGCACGCGGTTTAATGGCCCGTTATCTTATTGAAAACCGTTGCCAAACAGAGCAAGAATTAATCCAATTTGATGTGGCGGGTTACCGTTATGATGCAGAGCGCTCAACTGCGAATGACCCCGTCTTTATTCGACCAGAAAGCGCGCAACCGAAAAAATAATCTGACATAAAAACAAAAACGGAGCCTATTTCAATGCTCCGTTTTTGTTTGTTTTCCTGTATTGGATCACAAAGGGTTTCGTCCTAAGGTGACTCTATCATTGCCCCCAAAGTCCTTCACACTTTTCACGTCAATGAAACCTACTTTTTTCATACAATCACGAACCGCTTGCGCTTGATCATAACCATGTTCAAACATTAGAGAGCCACCCGCCAACAGAAAGCTCTGAGCTTGCTGAACGATATGTTCAATGTCTGCCATGCCTTTGTTTTCTGCGACCAAAGCCGACTTGGGCTCAAACCGCACATCCCCTTGGGAAAGGTGCTGATCATCAGGATCGATATAGGGTGGATTGGATACAATCAAATCATACTTACTGTCTTTTGATATTTGCTCAAACCAGCTGCTTTGAACAAAATGAACATTACCAATGCCATTGGTCAGGGCGTTGTGCTGAGCTAGGGTGACAGCTTCAGCAATCAGATCCACCCCAGTCACCTTTGCTTTAGGACATTCTTTTGCTAAAGCCAAGGCAATCGCTCCGGTTCCTGTTCCTAAGTCCAAAACCTTTGCTTGCGCTTTATCCGCTAAAACCACTAATGCTTGCTCAACCAAACATTCGGTATCGGCTCGCGGTATCAAGGTGCACGGCGCGACCGCCAACTCCAGTGACCAGAAAGCTTGCTTACCCATGATATAAGCAATGGGTTCACCCAACTCTCGTCGTTTTAGCAAGACATCAAACTCTGCCAATTCTTGCTCCGTGAGTGTTTTCTCCGGCCAAGAATAAAAATATGAAGTGGTGACATTGAGCACATGCGACAACAATAACTGGGCATCCAGCGAGGCGGTATCGGACATAAAACGAAGGCGCTCTGAGGCGCCTGTTAGGGATTCATCTATGCGCATAGGCAAATCAATTATCACCACTTAGTGTGGCAAGCTGTTCTGCTTGAAATTCGTTTACCAAAGGATTAACCAACACATCCAAATCCCCCGTCACAATTTCATCCAACTTGTATAAAGTCAGGTTAATACGGTGATCCGTGACTCGCCCTTGAGGATAGTTGTAGGTACGGATACGTTCAGAGCGATCACCGCTACCCACCAAAGATTTACGCGCTTCGGATTGTTCACTGGCCGCTTTTTCCTGCTCCGCAGCCAACAAACGAGACGCCAACAAAGACATGGCTTTAGCTCGGTTTTTATGCTGCGAACGTTCGTCCTGACACTCAACCACCACGCCGGTAGGAATGTGCGTAATTCGAATCGCTGAGTCGGTTTTGTTAACGTGCTGACCACCCGCGCCTGACGCTCGGAAAGTATCAATACGCAAATCGGCTTTATTAATATCTATGGCTTCTACTTCATCCATTTCCGGCATGATAGCAACCGTACAAGCAGAGGTATGAATACGACCTTGAGACTCTGTGGCTGGCACACGCTGTACACGGTGCGCGCCGGATTCAAACTTTAATTTAGAGTAAGCGCCATCACCCACAATTCGTGCAATGATCTCTTTATAACCACCATGTTCCCCTTCGCTGGCACTGACAATTTCCACTTTCCAACGCTGGGTTTCCGCGTAACGAGAATACATACGAAATAAGTCACCGGAAAAGATAGAGGCTTCGTCACCACCCGTTCCAGCACGCACTTCCAAAAAGACGTTACGAGAATCATTAGGGTCTTTTGGCAACAAAAGCTTTTGTAGGGTCAATTGCAATTCTTCTTGTTGCTCTTGACCCGCCTTCATTTCTTCCACACCCATTTCTTTAATATCTGGGTCCGAGTCCGTCATCATGAGCTCCGCTTCTGCAATGTTTTCCAATACTTGTTGGTATTCATTGAAACATTTCACGACAGGCTCAAGTTCTGCGTATTCTTTTGAATAGGCACGGAACAAATCTTGATCCATGATCACATCCGCTTCACTTAGCAAGGCTGCTAATTCTTCGTAACGTTCTGCCAAACTCTCTAATTTTAATTTAATCGATTCTTTCATTTTAATTATCTTTATCTTCATTTATGCCGAGTACGTTCGCGGCAATTGTTAAGGCTTGTTGATCGGCTTCACTGCCTGCTTCACGCAAATATTGCGTGGGAGCATGAATCAATTTATTCATTAAACCGTGCGCCAGTTTATTGAGTACTTGCTCTGACGCTTGTCCACTTTGCAAACTTTTTAACGCCTTATCTAATTCTGCTTGCTTAATGCTCTCCGCAGATTGGCGGTAATTCACAATGAGATCAGAGACTTTTCGTGATTCTAGTGCTTTGCGATAAGCGTCTACACCTTCATCAATTAAAGCTTCTGCAGCTCTAGCGGCATCTTGTCTGGCGCGAACATTTTCTTCAATGACCGAATGAAGATCATCTACTGTATACAAGTATGCATCAGATACGTCTTCCACTTCAGGTTCGATATCTCTTGGCACCGCAATATCTATCAACAACATAGGCGAATGTCGACGTCGTGCCGTCGCTCGCTCCACCAAACCTTTACCAATAATGGGCAACTGGCTGGCGGTGGATGATATAACGATATCGGCCTGTGGCAAATAGTCACCCAGGTCTCCAAGCATAATGGCTTCCGCATTCAGTTCACTTGCCAATATTTTCGCTCTGGCTAAGGTACGGTTGGCAACGATAATACGCTTCACGCCGTTATCTTTCAGATGTCTCGCCACCAGCTCAATAGTTTGTCCAGCCCCTATCAGCAAGGCGGTACTACGGCGAATATCAGCAAAAATACGTTGCGCCAAACTGACTGCTGCAAAAGCAATGGATACAGGATTTTCACCAATGGCTGTATCCGTACGAACACGCTTTGCTACTGAAAAGGTACGTTGAAACAAGGATTCTAACTCAGGCCCAATGCAGTCACCTTCTTGGGAAACCGCATACGCTGACTTTACCTGTCCCAAAATCTGCGGTTCTCCCAATATAAGAGAATCCAATCCAGAAGCCACTCGCATAATGTGTCGCACACTATCATCGGCAATGTGGGTGTAGCAATACTGCTTTAACTCTTCTAATTCAATACCATGATATTGACCCAACCAATCAATTACTTGATCAATTTTATGCAGATCTTCAACTGAGCAATATAATTCAGTGCGATTACAAGTGGAGACAATTATGGCCTCTTGCGCGCGTTGATCGGTTACCAAAGAAGATAAAGCTTCAATCATTTTTTCTGGCGCAAACGCCACCTGCTCACGAATCGCAATTGGAGCAGTTTTATGATTGACACCCACAGTAATTAGCGGCATTCAGGACTCTTCTCAAAAAATCGAGATATTAAGGTAATGATAGGACAAAACCGTCTCTACGTGACTCTTTACACAAAGAAGACGCATTATACGAGAAATTCGCTTTTTTGCGCACCCCATAAAGTCAATAAAAGTAATAGGATTAGTCTATTGTGATATAAGTTTTGTCTGCAATGCTGAGCGCAAAAGACTGACTTTCCATGCAACCAAGGATACCATAGACCACCTATGATTATTTTATTTAGACGTTTCATGCTGCTGGACAACCGTAAAACCATTCGTCTGGCCAGTTTACTTAATGACAAAAGGTTGCGGGTTTGCTTGACCTTTATATGCTTGCCTTTATTAGTCGCGTGCAGCACACTAAAACCGGAACAACAAAGCCATACTATAGAGCACCAAACACAACCACTCGTCGCGCAAAACACAAAACAAATCAGTGACTTATTGAATGCAGAATTCAAACTGCAACGAGAAGGGCCAAATAAAGCCTTTGAAGACTTCTACACCATAGCCCAACAAACGAAAGATCCTGAGATTATCAAGCGCCTAACCAACATTGCCGTTGCCTCGCGCAATAGGGTCTATATTGAACAAAGTGCTAATCTCTGGCTGACTGTCGAACCTAGCGCCGAACAAGCTTATGCTTTGGCACTACAGGTTTACGCTCAGGGTGACCGACCATCCGATATTGCTCAATTACTTGATCAAGCCACTCGTAATCAAGTGTCTCTGCAATTTTTACCTGTGTATCTGGATGATAATGTGCGCAACGATCAATTAATCACGACATTAGAATTTGGCATTTCTCAAAGTTCACAGGCTAGCCAGCAAGATCAATACGTTTGCCTGAGCATGGCACACATCAAACTATTGAGTGGTGATTATCAAGCCGCTAAATCCTTAGCTCAAGCTTTACTTATGGATAAACAAGCCGACGAAAGCGAAGCTGTGTACCTTATTCTCGCCTACAGTGAAAAAAACTTAGAACAGCTTGATGATGCTATCAATACCTTACAGACCGCTTCGAAACGCTTCCCACAAAGTCCTAACATTCTCTCGCAATTGCTCGACTTTTTATTGCTGGCCGGGCGCACAGATTCCGCTTTTCAACTTTATCAAACAGCCAAGATTGAACATTCAGAAGGAATTCAAGTTGGCTTAAACTTTGCGCGCTCTTTACTGGAATTTGATCAAGCACAACCTGCTTTTGAAGTACTCAATGCGCTACCATTGCAACCACAAGGTTATATAAACCAAATTCTTTATCTAAAAGCGTTGTCTTTAGCAAAACTCAATCGCATTAATGATGCTATATCTACTATGAATCAAGTACATGGCGCATTACAAAGCAGTGCAACCAATCAATTAGCATTGTGGTTTTATACGTTGGGAAAACAAGAAGCCATCAATAAAATGGTCCTTGAGCGAACTCTACGTGAACACATTCCAGAACAAATTGCCGCCATCAGTCAGCTACATCAAGAAAAAGGCCATCCTGAATTGGCTTTCGCATTGCTGACCGAGGCCGTCGAAGCATTTCCTGAGTCCGATACTTTACGCTATCAAAAAGCCTTGATCGCGGAGTCCTTAAACGCGTGGCAAACAACACTGAATGAACTGCAATTACTGACTGACAAGCACCCGCACGAGGCACAGTATTTGAATGCCTTTGGGTATACCTTGTTAACTCGAACGGAGCAACTGGATCTGGCCATGCAGTATATAGAAAAGGCTTATTCGCTTTCCGATCAAGATCCTGCCATCATTGACAGTTTAGGCTGGGGAATGTTTTTAAAAGGTGAATACGAACAATCTTCGTATTATCTTGAGAAAGCCTGGTCACTCTTACAAGATGCGGAAATAGCGGCGCACTATGGCGAATCCTTATGGCAACAAAAACAGTACGAACAAGCAATCAGTATATGGCGAACGGCTTTACAAGAGTCGCCCACTTCCCACATACTTTTAGAGACCATCAAGCGCCTATCCCCTTCACTGCTTGAACAACAGGACACTACGTCATGATGTACCGCGTTACTAGCCTTATCATCTTTGCTCTTGCTTTAGTCGCCTGCAGTTCCCAACCAAGAGGCCCTGTTACGCCACCACCAGAAAGCGCTCTTGCTATTAGTCAATGGGAAACCTCAGGGAGAGTTGGCATTCGAACACCAGACGATGCCATTTCAGGAAACTTTACCTGGCAACATACTCCAGAAACCTACACATTAAACATCGTTGGCCCTTTCGGACAAGGCGCCACAAAACTTTCCAAAGACGTTTCACAGCAAATAACCTTATCTTATGAAGATCAAACCTTAGTAGGAAAGGATGCCAGTCAGTTGCTGTATCAGGAACTTGGCTGGGATTTCCCTATAGAGCAGGTAAATTATTGGATTCGCGGCCTAGCTTCTCCAAAAACTAAGGCCACCATTGTTCTTGAAGATGGCTTAATGCGTCCCACATCCATCAAACAAGATGGATGGCTAGTAAATTATCGTCGCTATACCCAAGTGGAAGGATTGGATCTACCGCAAAGAATACAAGTCAGCAAACCACCCTTTAAGGTGAATCTCATCATTAATAAATGGACCATCCGATAAGCATGATGCAACTTCCATCACCTGCAAAATTAAATTTGTTTTTGCACATCACAGGTCAACGCTCAGACGGCTATCATGAGTTACAGACTGTGTTTCAATTTATTGACCTCTGTGACACCTTACAATTTCAACTGACACAGGATAAACAAATCCATATCTCTCCAGATATTGATGACCTTGAGATTCATGACAATCTCATTTTTAAAGCCGCTGAAAAATTACTCAAATTTCGTCAAAATGAAATGATGGGCGTCCACATACAGTTTGACAAGCGTCTTCCCATGGGAGGTGGGATTGGCGGTGGCAGCTCCAACGCAGCAACAACATTACTGGCTCTAAATCAATTATGGCAGTGTGATTTGAGTCTGACACAATTGGCTGATATCGGGCTGCAATTGGGTGCGGATGTGCCCGTCTTCGTGATGGGATTTTCCGCTTTTGCTGAAGGCGTTGGCGAAAGTCTGCAAGAAGTAAAACCAGATACCCCCTATTATTTACTTTTAAAACCCAATTGCCATGTGGCAACTGGTCAAATTTTTACCGATAAACATTTGACAAGAGACACCCCTCCCATCAAAATATCGCACGCCTTGAAGCTGGGTGGGCATAATGACTGTTTGGACGTAGTTAGAAAGCATAATCCCGAAGTCAATGATGCGTATTTATGGCTGAAAAACCATGGCGATGCAAAGTTAACTGGGACTGGGGCCTGTCTCTTTATAGCCTTTAAAAATCAGCAAGATGCCGAGCGAGTAAAACGATCCGTACCATCCAAATGGCAGGCTTGGGTTTGTCAAGGGTGTAATGTTTCTCCAACTCACGAAGCGCTAAACCAGTGGATAAAGCAAAACAAAGTCAAATGATGGCAGATCATTTGCCTTGCCAGTCTATTAGATCGCTATGAAAAACAAAGGGTATACACAGTGTCCAAGTTAATGGTTTTTACCGGTAACGCCAATCCTGAACTCGCTCGCAGGGTGGTGCGCCGCCTAGGACTTCCGATCGGTAATGCGACCGTTGGTAAGTTTAGCGACGGTGAGATTACGGTTGAGATCAATGAAAATGTACGTGGTAAAGACGTTTTTATTATTCAGTCTACCTGTGCACCAAGTAATGACAATCTAATGGAACTGATTGTCATGGCAGACGCTCTGCGCCGAGCCTCTGCGACTCGGGTCACTGCGGTTATTCCTTACTTTGGATACGCTCGACAAGATCGTCGAGTTCGCTCAGCACGAGTGCCCATTACAGCAAAAGTAGTAGCGGATATGATTTCAGCAGTGGGAATCAATCGAGTACTAACGGTGGACTTACACGCGGATCAAATTCAGGGATTTTTCGATATTCCTGTAGACAACGTATATGCCACGCCACTATTGCTGGATGATATGCAAAGACAAGGCCATGAAAACATTACCGTTGTCTCACCTGATGTCGGTGGTGTCGTTAGAGCGCGAGCCTTTGCTAAGCTGCTTGATGATGCCGATTTGGCCATCATAGATAAACGCCGCCCGCGTGCCAACGAAGCGCAAATCATGCATTTGATTGGTGACGTTGAAGGCAAAACCTGTGTTTTGGTAGATGACATGTGTGATACCGGTGGTACCTTATGTGCCGCAGCTAAAGCTCTGAAAGAACATGGGGCTGCCAAAGTATTGGCTTACTGTACACACCCAGTGTTGTCTGGCAAAGCCATTGAGAACATTAAGAATTCTGTGCTTGATGAATTGGTTGTCACAGACACCATTCCATTAACACAAGAGGCGCTTAACTGCCCTCAAATTCGCCAACTGTCGATGTCTGACATTTTGGCAGAGGCTGTTCGTCGTGTTTGCAACGAAGAGTCAATCAGTGCCATGTTTGGGGCCTAAACCAAACATTAACGCTCGGGACGGGTCGCAGTTCTGGGCAATCATTTGATTATTATTAGGAAATTATCATGTCATTATCTATTAATGCTGTAGCACGTTCTGAAGAAGGTAAAGGTGCGAGCCGCCGCCTTCGTAACCAAGGTCTAGTGCCTGCCGTTATTTACGGTGGTGATGCTGAGCCAACTTCTGTTTCTTTCAAAGACAACGAACTATTGAAAGCCGTTACCACTGATGGCTTCCTAACTTCTGTTGTTGAAGTAAGTCTAGATGGTAAAGCACAAAAAGTCATTGTTAAAGCGCTTCAACGTCATCCAGCAACGGGCGATGTTATGCACATGGATCTACTACGTGTAAAAGAAGATAAAGCGATCACAACTCGTGTTCCTTTAAACTTCATCAATGCTGCTAAGAGTGAAGGTGTTGCTAAGCAAGGTGGTCGTTTGACCATCGAATCTAAGCTAGCGGAAGTACGTTGTCTACCAGCGAACCTTCCAGAAGTATTGACGGTTGACACTGTCAAAGGTCAACTAGGCGATATCTTCCACCTATCTGACGTTATCATTCCCGAAGGTGTTGAGTTGGTTGCTTTGCTTAAAGGCGGAGACCACAACCAACCTATCGCTCGTATCGGTAAAGCGAAACGCTAAGCTAAGCATTGCAGGCAGTATTGTGACAGGCTTCAAATTATTAGTCGGCTTGGGTAATCCAGGCAGCGAATACGAGAATACTCGTCACAATGCTGGTGCTCAATGGATTGAGGCATTGGCTCGTCAGAGCCAGTGCCTTCTTCGTTCTGAAAAGAAGTTTTTTGGTCACTTCGGTAAAGTTTCTATAGCTGGTGAAGAATGTTATCTACTGATTCCTACCACCTATATGAATTTAAGCGGTAAAGCCGTTCAGGCTGTGTGCCAGTTTTATAAAATCCCCCCTGAACAAGTGTTGGTTGTTCACGATGAATTAGACATTCCACCAGGTACTGCCAAATTAAAAAAAGGTGGCGGTCATGGTGGCCACAATGGTTTAAAAGACATCATTGCAAAGCTGAGTAACAATCGTGAATTTGGCCGTTTACGCATTGGCATAGGCCATCCGGGCCATGCTAGTCAGGTGGCAAATTACGTTCTCAAGAAAGCGACACCACAGGAGTACGCTAAAATAGAACAAACCATTGACGAATCATTGCGCTACGTAGAAGACATAGTAATAGGTAATCTTGCTCCTGTTATGAACCAACTGCATAGCTTCAAAGCATAATCACTTATTTATTAGGAATTTCATTATGGGCTTTAATTGCGGCATCGTTGGTCTACCTAACGTTGGTAAATCTACCCTTTTCAATGCTTTGACGAAGGCTGGCATTGGCGCTGAAAACTTCCCTTTCTGTACCATTGAGCCTAATGCTGGGGTAGTGGCGATGCCAGACCCTCGTCTTGATGCCTTAGCTGAAATCGTGAAGCCAGAAAAAGTATTAGCAACCACTATGGAATTTGTTGATATTGCAGGTCTTGTTGAAGGTGCTTCTAAAGGTGAAGGTCTGGGCAATAAGTTTCTCGCTAATATTCGTGAAACAGATGCCATTGCCCATGTTGTGCGTTGCTTCGAAGACGATAACGTTATTCACGTTGCTAACCAAGTAAACCCTAAAGCCGATATTGAAGTCATCAACCTCGAATTGATTTTCGCTGATCTTGAATCCATCGAGAAGCAAATTCTTCGTACTGCAAAAAATGCCAAAAGCGGCAATAAAGAAGCCATTGCTCACAAGGCATTTCTTGAAACAGTAAAGCAGCATCTTGAAGATGGAAAACCTGTTCGCACTATGGCTTTGACAGACGACCAAGCAAAAGAAATCAAACTGCTGCATTTGCTGACCACTAAGCCAACCATGTACATTGCCAACGTGTCAGAAGATGGTTTTGATAACAACCCTCACCTAGATGTGGTAAAAGAAATTGCTGCCGCAGAAGGTGCCATGGTGGTACCCATCTGTAACCAGCTAGAAGCGGAAATATCTGAACTTGACGCGGAAGAGATGCAAGACTTCCTAGCGGAAATGGGCATGGAAGAGCCAGGGCTCGATCGTGTTATTCGTGCTGGATACGAACTACTGGGCTTACAAACCTACTTCACTGCAGGTGTAAAAGAAGTGCGTGCTTGGACTGTCAAACAAGGCGCTACCGCCCCTCAAGCAGCTGGTGTGATCCACACTGACTTTGAAAAAGGTTTCATCCGTGCAGAGGTTGTAAGCTACCAGGATTTTATTCAATACAAGGGTGAAAGTGGTGCCAAAGAAGCCGGGAAATGGCGACTTGAAGGCAAGGAGTATATTGTCAAAGATGGCGATGTGATGCATTTCCGTTTCAATGTTTGATAATTTGCAAAACATTTAAGAAAACACTTGACCCATGAAAGGGTTATATGAATAATATCGCGCCACAGAGACAGAGTATGTATTTTAAATTTTTGTTTTTGTGTTGTCTGTTGGGGTATAGCCAAGCGGTAAGGCAACGGGTTTTGATCCCGTCATGCGTTGGTTCGAATCCAGCTACCCCAGCCAACAGACAAACGGCTATGTAGCTCAGTTGGTTAGAGCACATCACTCATAATGATGGGGTCACTAGTTCGAATCTAGTCATAGCCACCAACCTTTCAGAGTATTGGGGTATAGCCAAGCGGTAAGGCAACGGGTTTTGATCCCGTCATGCGTTGGTTCGAATCCAGCTACCCCAGCCACTCTCCTCTAAGGCTATGTAGCTCAGTTGGTTAGAGCACATCACTCATAATGATGGGGTCACTAGTTCGAATCTAGTCATAGCCACCAGGGCGTAATATTGGGGTATAGCCAAGCGGTAAGGCAACGGGTTTTGATCCCGTCATGCGTTGGTTCGAATCCAGCTACCCCAGCCAATTTATTCTGTCATATGCAAACAGTGCAATTTTTTTACTGGATTTTACCTCACTTAAATTTATAATTAGTTCAAACTATCAACCAAGATATGGATTACTAATTATGAAAAATGCACTTTTACTCTCTACTGCTTTGTTAGCAAGTGCTGCACAAGCCGATGTGCTTGGATTAACAGCTGAAGTGGGTACCTTTCTTACTGATGATGGGGATGATTCCAATTCATATTTTGGTGTTGCTTTTGAACATCCTATTCCATTAATTCCTAATCTTAGAATTCAGAATCAAAGTTTAGAAGGAAGATTTAGCGGCACAAACATAGATTCTTCCTACAACGATTACACACTGTATTACGAACTTTTGGATGGCCTACTTTGGTTAGATTTAGATGCCGGTATCACCTTAAGAAGTATTGATGGCTCAGTTGGCGCTGCCAATGCAAGTGATTCATACCCTCTTACTTATGTGTCTGCATATGTTAGTTTTCCAGGTACCAACCTTTCTGTTGGCGGTGAGTTTAAAAATGGTGGTGGCAGTGATGCTGACATTACTGATACAACATTCAAAATCAAATACCAAGCACTTTATTTTGCAGGATTAGAAGCAGGATACCGCACGGTTGAAGAAGACATCGACGACATTGATGGTTCTGCATTTGACGTTGAATTCAAAGGTGTCTTTATTGGCGCTTTCCTAGATTTTTAATAAATTCCATTTATTAAATAAAAATCCCCAACGCCATAAGAGGCGTCGGGGATTTTTTATTACCTCTCTAAAGTATCAACCCTTGAAAAACACAATATTCTCATCTTTCACATCAGCATTAATATGGTCTCCAGCAACAAAGTTTGCAGCCAACAACTCATTAGCCAATGGGTTTTCAATCCATTGCTGAATCGCTCGCTTGAGAGGCCGTGCGCCATACACTGGATCATAACCCACTTCAGCAAGGCGCTCTTGCGCCGCTTCCGTTAGCGTTAGGCTCATACTCATCTCAGTCAATCTGTCATTTAAATGAGACAATTGAATGGCGGCAATCCCCTTGATCTGAGAGCGCATTAATGGATGGAAGACGACGGTTTCATCAATGCGATTAATAAACTCTGGTCGAAAGTGCGTTCCCACCACAGACATTACCTTAGTCTTAATCTCCTCATATTGATCATCAGACTGGTATTCTTGAATCAAATCCGACCCCAAATTAGACGTCATCACAATGACTGTGTTTCTAAAGTCTACCGTTCTACCTTGGCCGTCAGTTAAACGCCCATCATCCAATACTTGCAACAAGATATTAAAGACATCAGGATGCGCTTTTTCCACTTCATCGAGCAATAAAACGGAGTAAGGTCGACGCCTAACCGCTTCGGTTAAATAGCCGCCCTCTTCATAACCCACGTACCCCGGCGGCGCACCAATTAGGCGTGCGACTGAATGCTTTTCCATGAACTCAGACATATCAACACGCACCATCGCCTGCTCAGTATCAAACAAAAATTTAGCAAGCGACTTACACAACTCTGTTTTCCCGACACCAGTAGGCCCCAAAAAAAGAAAAGAACCATTGGGTTTATTTGGATCCGCCAAACCAGAACGAGAACGTCTAACCGCATGAGAAACGGCCGAAACGGCTTCATTTTGCCCCATAACCGACTCATGCAAAGCGCTTTCCATACGCAAAAGTTTATCGCGTTCTCCTTCCAGCATCTTATCTACTGGAATCCCTGTCCATCGAGACACTACGGTCGCAATTTCCTCTTCAGATACGTGTTTTTTCAACAATCTCGTTTCTGTGCTTTCTTCTTCCTTACCAACCTTCTCGATTTCCGCCTCCAACATAGGAATCACACCATATTGCAGTTCCGACATTTTGGCTAAGTTACCATTTCGTCTGGCTTCTTCCATTTCATGGCGCACATTTTCTAACTCTTCTTTTAGCTTTTGTGTACCTTGAACTGTCGCCTTTTCCGCATTCCAAATCTCCTCAAGGTCAGAGAACTCCTTTTGTAAGCGATCAATTTCACCATTTAATTCCTCAAGGCGTATTTTAGAAGCTTTGTCTTTTTCTTTTTTCAACGCCTCTTTTTCTATTTTTAGCTGGATTAATTTACGCTCTAAGCGATCCATATCTTCAGGCTTTGAGTCCATTTCCATACGTATGCGGCTGGCCGCTTCATCAATTAAGTCAATGGCCTTATCCGGCAACTGTCGATCGGTAATGTAACGTTGTGATAACTTGGCCGCTGCAATGATGGCAGAATCTGTGATATCGACGCCATGATGCACTTCGTAACGCTCTTTCAAGCCACGTAAAATAGCAATCGAATCAAGCACACTTGGCTCATCCACCAACACCTTTTGGAAGCGTCTTTCTAAAGCGGCGTCTTTTTCAATGAATTGACGGTATTCATCCAAGGTCGTCGCTCCAACACAATGTAACTCACCACGCGCCAACGCTGGCTTCAACATGTTACCCGCATCCATTGAACCTTCCGATTTACCGGCACCAACCATGGTATGAATTTCATCGATAAAGAGAATAATTTGGCCTTCCTGCTTGGACAATTCATTCAGCAAGGCTTTCAACCTCTCTTCAAATTCACCTCGATATTTTGCCCCAGCAATTAAGGCGCCCATATCCAAGGAAAGTACTCGCTTGCTTTTAAGCCCCTCTGGCACTTCGCCATTAATGATACGCTGTGCTAAGCCTTCAACTATGGCAGTCTTACCCACCCCAGGCTCACCGATTAATACCGGGTTATTTTTACGACGACGCTGCAACACTTGAATGGTTCGACGAATTTCATCATCGCGCCCGATAACAGGGTCCAAACGACCTTCTGCTGCTCTGGAGGTTAGATCTACCGTGTATTTATCCAAAGCCTGACGACTTTCTTCTGCATCAGGGTCATTCACCGATGCCCCACCACGAATACTGTCTATCACACTAACAATATCGGCTTTGGTCACGCCGGTACTTTTAAGGTTTTTAGCTAGCTCATCTTTGCCTTCAAACATCGCCAACAAAACTAATTCTGAAGAGATAAATTGATCTTTACGTTTTTGCGCTTCTTTATCCGCTAGATTCAATAAACGTCCCAATTCAGGAGACATTTGCACATTACCATCATGATCTTGAACTTTTGGTAAGCGATTCAGTAACTCATCTAAGCCATCACGAAACTTAGCAACTGGAATACCTGCTTGTTGGAGAATGGGACGCACACCACCACCTTGCTGATCAATCAAAGCGATCATTAAGTGCAGGGGTTCGATATAAGAATGATCTTGGCCAAGTGCGACTGACTGAGCATCGGAAAGGGCCAGCTGTAATTTACTCGTTAACCTATCTATACGCATAATCTGACATCCTTTAAAAATATAAGGTCAAACATCAATTAATGACTTTATGGTTATCAAAAAAAACTTTTCAAGACACCAACTGTCATTTTTTTGACACCCATCAATAAAATGCGCTTTATTCTTCCTCAAACCAAATAACAGACGCCATTCGGCCCGTTACACCATCACGACGATAGGAGAAAAATTGTTCTTCATCACTGTAGGTACAATAATCACCGCCGTAAACTTGCTCGATACCTTGCGCCACCAATCTTTGCTTAGCCAACAAATAAATGTCCGCCAACCATTTGCCACTCTGAGTAGCATGAAAAGCCTGCTTGGCCATCGCATCTTTGATGCAAAATGCATCATACACATCTTGCCCGACCTCAAAAGCGTTTGGACCTATTGCCGGCCCAAGCCAAGCCAAAACCTGGGTTGGCAATGTAAAATTCGCCAGACAAGACTCGATAACACCATCACATAAACCACGCCACCCTGCGTGCACCACAGCCACTTCTTTCGACACAGGATCACACAAAAAGACAGGCAAACAATCCGCTGTGAGCACAGCACAAACTTGATTCGCTTGACGACTAAAAGCAGCGTCAGCAGATGTCATTGCCGTATTCAAGGGCAACACAGCGACATCCGTACCATGCACCTGATTAAGCCAAACCAGCGTGTCAGGCATAGCAATTTGCTCGGCAAAAATATGGCGATTAGCAGCCACCGACTTTAAGTCATCTCCAACATGGGCTCCAAGATTTAATTCATCATAAGGGGCTGAACTATCGCCACCTTGTCGACTGGATACATAGGCTTTGACTGAGGCAGGAACGGGCCAATTTGCTGTAATAAAATCAATTGTCGACATAATTTACAACCTATAGTGTTATAACAAAAAAGCAGCCTAAGCTGCTTTTTATGTATCCTTAATAATATTCTGAATCATCACTACCTGACGCTTGCATATCCAGCTTAAGAACCTCAAGCAAGTGCTGCATATCCTCAGGTAAATCCACTTCCCATTCCATCCACTCACCTGTAGATGGATGCGCTAACTCCAATTTTTTAGCGTGCAAAGCCTGACGACGGAAGTTTCTTAACGCTTCCTGCAATTCTGGCGAGCAAGCCTTCGGCATTTTAAGACGACCACAGTATTGCGGGTCGCCAACTAACGGATATTGAATGTGTGCCATATGCACTCGAATCTGATGCGTTCTACCCGTCTCTAATTTAAGGCGAATGTGTGTATGGTTTTTATAACGCTGAACCAAACGGTAATGTGTCACTGCTTCTTTACCATTAATAGGCTCAACCGCTTGCTTTTGACGATTATGCGGATGACGGCCAATTGGCTCATCCACAATGCCACCACCAGTCATTACTCCAATGCTAATGGCCTCATACTCTCGTCCCATACTGCGTTCCTGCAATTGGGTAACCAAATCCGTTTGGGCTGCTAAGGTTTTCGCAACCACCATCAAACCAGTCGTTTCCTTGTCCAGGCGATGTACAATTCCTGCTCGCGGAACATGTGCTGTTTCTGGAGCATGATGTAAAATTGCATTCATCAAGGTACCATCACGATTACCAACCGCTGGATGCACTACCAAACCAGCTGGTTTATTAATGATCATTATGTCTTCGTCTTCATAAACAATGTTCAAATCCATTTCTTGCGCTTGATGCTCTTCTTGCGCTTCAATCTCAACATTTAAACTGACAGTTTCACCACCAAACAACTTCTCTTTGGCTTTCATAGACTTACCATCTACTTGGATGACACCTTCTTTGATCCAGGCTTGAATTCGCGAACGCGAGTAATCACTGAATAACTCCGTAGCTATTTGATCTAAACGGTTGCCTCCCAAGTCAAACGGAACTTGGGCTTCTTTTACTATACGCTCTGCCATACAATACACTTTAACTCATTAATTTCAGCGCTCGCTTTTGTCAGCATGGCGTCTGAAAGTGAATAAAAATGTGTAGCATCTTGCACCAAGTTAGGTTTCGCAATATAACGCTATGAACGCCAAACAAGGCCAATTAACTACATCAAGGTTTTGATTATACATGGGATTTTACCACTCGTTACGCCGCTTTACAGGAATACTCTGTTTTTCTTTTTTCATCGTTGCTTGCTCTAGCCAGAAAGTTCAAGAGCCCGATTTACCAGAACGTGTTTATTACGATAAAGCGCAACAAGCCTTATCGGAAAACTTACCGTCAACTGCAATAAAACACCTTAAAGATCTTGACTCCCGCTATCCGTTTGGCAAATTTAGTACTCGAGCAGAACTGGATTTAATTTATGCACAGGTGGAAGCTGGAGAATACATTGCAGCTCATGCTACCGCTGAACGCTTTATTAAAAATCACCCTGATAATGATGCTATTGATTACGCTTATTACATGCGCGCACTATCAACTTACAAAGGTGCAGAAAGCTTGTTATCTCGCTACCTTGGTTTAGACCCTAGTGAACGCGACTCAAAGGAATTAACCAAGGCATTCCAAGAATTGGCTGATTTCACAACTCGTTTCCCAGACAGCCAATATGCCCCAGATGCCAAAGCCAGAATGTACTTCTTACGCGAGATGGTCGCTCGTCACGAACTTCAGGTAGCTCATTATTATCTCAAGCGCAAAGCACCGATATCTGCACTTCGTCGTGGACAAGAAGTATTACAACATTATCCGAGTACCAATTCCGTTGAAGAAGCCCTAGCAATCACAATCCAGTCGTATCAAGATCTAAATCAAGATAAGTTAGCAAACCTAAACCTTGAAGTATTAAAAGCCAACTTCCCCAGCTCAAATTATATTAACCAAGATGGAAACTTTATAAGGTTTAAATTAACAAATGATGCTGAACCTGGTTTTTGGTACTGGGTTTCATTCGGTTTAATTGATTAATATAATTATAAATATTCCTTATTGGCAAAATGGAAACACAAGTTCTTCTTGACCATATTGCCAATAGGGCAATTTTTTCATTATTCCATCTTTGAAAAATGTTTCTTCAACGAATGAATCAAGCCATTTTTTCACGTATTTATAATCTGAATCCGCAAACCAAACCTTATTCACTAAAGAAAATTGCCTGATAAAAGGAAATACTGCAATATCTGCCAAACTGATTTTATTAGATAAAATATAGTTTGATCGGCTTAACCGACTGTTCAGTCGTCGCAAGAATATCTCAGCCTTATTACGATAAAATATCTCATCCATCTCAGGGTAACGATCTGCGTACTTATAACGATCTAGCCAATGTTTAAATCGTCCATCATTATATTTTACCCAAGCCAGAATTCGAGCTCGCTCACGCGGTGTATTTGGCCACAACTGATCTGCAAGCTCTTTTTTCTCTGAGCGAATAATAGCCCACTGCATAATATCCCAGCTTTCTGACAATCGATTACCTTTCTCATCAAGCCATTGCGGAACCGTACTAGGACCACCCAGTGCCAGTAAAGCTTCAGGTTTTGATTTCAAGCTGACTTCACGCAGTCTCACCTGACAAGCTAATAAAGCTATTGTATACCTGGTTCTAATCGCATAAGGACAACGTCTAAAGGTATATAAATAGGGTAACAAAAACGTTCTCTCCTAAAATAAAAAACCACCTTGACTAAACTGTCTATTTAGACAACTTAGGCAAGATGGTTTGATGTTTCTATAATGACAAGTTATGTCAATTATACAATCGTTACGTTTTCTGCTTGAGGGCCCTTTTGACCTTGAGTTACCTCAAAAGTTACTTGTTGTCCTTCAAGCAAAGTTCTACGACCCGTTCCATTGATTGCTCGAAAATGAACAAACACATCAGAACCGCCTTCACGTTCAATAAAACCAAAACCCTTTTCGTCGTTAAACCATTTAACAACGCCAGAAACTAACTGATCTGACATAATAACCTCGTTATTATAAATATTTCCATAAAATTTAATTACTTCAAATTTAAGAAGCAACTTAATGTTAAGCTTACATAAGATAATGTTAATCTTAAGAAATTTAACAATAAACAGATAATATGATTTCATTAGATAAATGGAAAGGGAATAACACATAAGTATTGTTAAAAAAAGTAAACAAAAATTACATTCTTCTTTACAAACAACCAGTTCTCTCGCTTTTTAATATTCGTTTTTATAGTGAAATAATTCCTTTACCATTGAATACACCTACCCTATGATCATCAATCATTTGTCTAATTGCTAAATTCACTATTGCCTCATTTAGATAGAAAAACCGTTTAGAAAAACCAAAAGATAGAATAGGCTTATCTAAAACAATTCCATTAATTCATTTCACTTAATACCATCATGCTCTTTACCAAGCTCGCAATTTTTTCTTTAACGTCAATAATCTAAGAAGACATTCCTACTACTTAGTCAGATTCCATTTCAAGCGGCTTTATACCTTCATGAAACATGACTATACTTTCGGGATTTGGAATTATCATGAAAGTATGGCTTGTTACACATTCAGAAGAACTCAAAAAGTCAACAGGGACAGGAAGATTAGTAAAGTCAGTATTAAAGGAAGAATGTGAAATAATTGAATGGTCTCGTGTTGAGCCCCATCCAACACTACTGACACTAGATCCGCAGCAGACCATACTGATATATCCAAACCAAGAAAAGCAGATTGTCAATCTTGAGGATGACGCCTATATAAAAAATATCATTCTTATTGATGGGACCTGGCAGCAAGCCAAAAAAATGTACAATCACTCACCTTATTTACAGCATTTCTCACATCTGACGATCGAAGGCATCCAGTCGACCTATCAAAAACGTCGTAATCAAAAATCCGCTGGGTTATGTACCGCTGAGAGTGTAATTTATCTGCTTGAAAAATTTAAACATCCTGCAAAAATGTCATTGCAGACAATGTATGATAATTTTAATCAATAACCTTTACTTTGATATCCCCTAATCCATCAATCCAAGCATGCATTTCATCACCCACCACCACTGAGCCAACATTTTCTGGTGTGCCTGTCATAATTAGATCTCCAGGTCGCAATTCATATACCTCTGAGAGTTTGCAAATGACTTCTTCAATTGACCAAGTTAGATGCGCAAGCGTACTCAACTGCTTTGTCTTACCATTCACTCGAAGGCCAATTTCTGCATATTTCATTGTTTGGTTTAAATGATCATTCGATAATAGTATTGAACTGATTGGAGCCGATTGTTCAAAAGATTTTCCAACTTCCCATGGACGACCTTTTTTCTTTGCCTGAGATTGCAAATCTCGACGTGTCATATCCAAACCAACGGCATAACCTAAAACGGCCTCATTCGCTTGTTGCATAGTCAAATTTACACCACCTTTTCCTAGAGCAACCACAAGCTCGACCTCATATTCAAGCTGAGAGCTAGCTAAAGGGTAATGAATACCAACAGACTGGGAGAAATCAACGTATACCAAATCGTTTGGGTCTTTCTTAAAAAAGAAAGGGGGATCACGATCAGGGTCATCCCCCATTTCTCTAGCATGTGCGGCATAATTCCTGCCGACACAAAATACCCGACTGACGGGAAAAAGGCGATCATCGCCTTCAATCGGTAAAGTAACCACTTGTTGAGGAGGAACAATAAATGCCATGTATCTACCTTATTATTTAAAATGGCCAGTTTTCAACCAAATAAAACACTGATCGACTACTTGCCAGGATGCCAAGGAAAAATTTGGATCGCGTAACCAATGACCCGATGTAAGAGAATGGCCTTGATAGTTGGCTTCCCCAGAGAGCAAAAATATCTCTACTGAACTTGATAACGATAAATCTTGAAATAAATGCGCTTCATCCATTCGAACTAAGTAAACTCTCTCATCATCGAATTGATAAAGAGGCAATATTTGAGCATCTTTAGACAACCATATCGAGGATGTATCCATACTTATCTGGTTTAAGTCTCGTGGTTGAAATTGATGTAATTTGACCAGCAACAAACAACCATCACGACTATGTGGTGCGTGACTGGTTCCGGGAGGGTTTCGAAAATAGGTTCCTGCATGATAATCACCCGTTTCATCAGAAAATGTCCCTTCTAGAACCAAAATTTCTTCCCCTAATGGATGAGGATGAGAACGAAAAACGGAACCCGGTTGATACTCTACTATACTGGTCGCATGCCCTCTTTCCGCTTCTTCGCGAGCAAGCGGTTTACGAAACACACCAGTCATAGGACTGCCAATCCATTCAACATTATCGGTATCGATCAAGACCGCCTGTGAAAAATCCATATTAAGCATACACAACAACCAATTGCACAAAATAAAACCAGTGTAACGGCTAGCTCAAATTCCAATCAAGCTAAAAAGCTCAGCTTGATATTATTGATTACCAATAACAAGGTAATAACAAGCATAAAAAAGGCACCAAATGTTTCCACCTGGTGCCAAAAGAGTTCCAATAATCCGCCTACAAGAGAAGAAACATGGAACCTTGAATGATCGTACTTAACATAAGGTTCCAACTCATTGAAGAGTTGAAACCTTAGAGTAAATAAAATCAATTCATGAGATGATCTTAGAAACCGTAGTAGACACCAACAGCCGATTGAGTATCTGTATCACTGTTAGAAGCGTTTTCAAAACTACCTACTTCACCGTACACATACACATTAGACGCTAGACTGTAAGTAATACCAGCACCGTATTCATTAAAGTCTTCACCTGATTCAGGAGAAATAGCTTGCGCAGAAGCGTAGATGTCACCAGCACCGTAACCATAACGTGCAGCTAGACCTACTGTATCCTGAAGTTCATCAGTACTTTCAAATTTTGCAGTTAAAGACAGAGCAGGAGACGCTTGGAAGCCAACTGACAAACCAACAGTTTCTGCATCATCAGCATCATTCTTTAATGAGTCATAACCTACTGCGAAAGACAAAGAGTCAACCGAGTATTTAGCAACAAAAGTTGCAGCGTTTCCATCAGTCGTTTCAGTGTCACCATCAGAAGTCGCATCATCTTTAACCTGAACAGACGCTTGAAGCTCTAGACCATTCATAGAAGGTGAAAAGTAAGCAATGGTATCGCCTTCAGAAGTTGTATCATTTGAAGTAAAACCTAGATTCTCAAACTGATCTACAGAATCTTGGATCGCATTATTATAGATGCTGTCGAACGTACCAACTTGCACTTTACCGAAACCGCCTTGAAGTCCGACAAAGGCTTGGTCAAGGCCAACATTGACATCACTTGATTTTTCATCTGCATCCGCTTCAAGTTCATATTTGAAGAAAGCAGTTAGATCTTGGTTGATTTGTGTTTCACCTTTGAAGCCAAAAGTGGAGCCATTATCTTCAAACTGTGAACCATTATCATTGTCTGTGTACGCGTACTGAATGTTACCGTATACATCAACACTAGATCCTTCTGCCGCTTGAGTGGAAACAGAAGCAAGGGCTGCACTGGACACAGCAATAGCAATAATCGATTTTTTCATTCTCGTTTTCCCTTAAATGTGTACAAAGTTTCTTGTAGGCGCTTGATACATGCAAGCAACATTAAAACAATCTAAACATTATTCAGAAATAAACAATATTGAGAAACATGGTTGCATAACCTATCCATCAACAGTGCGAAATTCATGAAAATTACATTCAAATATGAACTTACAATTCAAAAAGAATATCTCTAAACATCTTATTTATCAGCAAGTTATATCGATAGAAAAAAATTTAATGCAAATAAAATGCAGTGACAAAGAAGAACTTAAATCCGCTAATCGCAAGGTAATTGTAAAAGACGATCTAATTGAGCAGAAAAAGCGCAACATGAGTCGTAAAAAAAGAGCTTTATAAGACTAAAGCTCCTTTACTATTACCACATCAAGTCATCTGGTATTTTGAAATCAGCATAAGGATCATCTTCTTCACTTTCTTCAACCCGATTGTTACAAACCAAAATATAGCTAGCATCTCGTTCACTGATCTTGTTAGCCACAGGCTCAGGGATAATTTCATATTCACCATCCAGCAGTACTATTGCCAATCGACCATCACTCAAGTCTTTATGCATCTGCTGACTGATGTACAACTTCTTTACCTTTTTGTCATCAGTAAAATGGTATGCTATGTCACCATCTTCTTTAGCAATACGATTCTGAACTATCATTTGGCGAATTTGGCCTTGTACCGCCTTTAATTCAATCTCTTGCTGTCTTTTTTGATTAAGTTGGCGATCACTTTCAGCCTTGCGCTGTTTTTTTAAAATCAATTCGGCCTGTATTTTTTCTTGATCTGCATTGTCTGCCTTACCATTTTTTACTTTCTGCTTATGCTGTAACTTTTCAGCTTTAATTTTTTTTGCCTTTTTCTTATCAACCAAACCAGCACCTAACAGCTGCTCCTGAAGAGACTTGGCCATTGCCACCTCCATCTATCAAAAATAAACCTAAAGACTAAGTTGTAAATTACAAAAACAAAAAAAGCGACTCGAAAGTCGCTTTTACAATCACTAAGAGAGTAAATCTCTAAAACGCAACTCTCTTATAGAGGTGTTACGTTTTGAGCTTCAGGGCCTTTTTTACCTTGAGCTACTTGGAATTCAACTTTTTGACCTTCAGCCAAAGTTTTGAAACCAGAACTGTTGATTGCAGAGAAGTGAACGAAAACGTCAGGACCTTGATCCTGAGTAATGAAACCGAAACCTTTAGTTTCGTTAAAAAATTTTACTGTACCAGTAACTACGTCAGACATGACTGTTTATCCTGTAGGTTAAGTTAATTTACACGGAAGAATTCCGATTTAGTGCCAAAAAAACTCGGTATTACTTATGACTTAACAGGACCGAACATACTGACGTAACATTCGCAACTCTGGACATAAATATTGCCAACTCTTTTAAACGATCTTGATTGTAGACCCCTTACATCATTAGGGTCAATCACCAATTGAACAATTTTGATTCAAATTGTAAAAAGAATGCACTTGGATGATGCAACTTATAGCTACCAATAAAAAACCAGTTATAAATAACAGCGTCCAAAACCTAATGAATATATGGAAACACGGAACTTCCCGCTGCATCCATGCAGCTATGCAGCTATGATCCTTCCTAGAGATAGACAGAGCCCCCATCCTAGGGGCTTTAGGCAATCCCTTGCCCTCTGTCTAAAAAACATACTACCGTTTAGAAAAATAAATTGCACGCTTTTTTTATAAGATTTTATACCTATCTAAAATAGCAATAATTAGGGAATACTATCTAAGATAGTGTTATAACGCTGCGCTCCCTCAATTAATGTATTTGTATAGCATCATAAACTTAAGTTTAAACAGGCAAGATAACATTTAAATGACCTTGTTTTTGAAGAGCTAAGAAAAAGAGATAAAAGACCAGCTTCGGTGAGAACCACAACATGAAATACTAATAGCTGACGCAACGCGTTGCTGTTTGGGATTGTGTTATATATTAAGTACTTAGAACGCTGAGAATATTTGAAACGACGTCCCATTCATGCCCTTGGGTACACATAGGATCTCCCATATTATCATCGATGATGATTAACGCCTACGGTGAATTAAAAGAGCCACTTCTGAACGCCTGTAGCGAAAAAAGCAGGAGGGAATAGGTAACTTTCCTAAAGGCGAAAAAAAGCCCTGACAGGACAACCTATCAGGGCTTCTTATGTTTAAAGCTTGACGACGACCTACTCTCACATGGGATCTCCCACACTACCATCGGCGATGGCGCTTTTCACTG
>NZ_JBSWYU010000018.1:0-38737 GCF_056161265.1 Marinomonas sp. ABL3_031 | reverse complement strand
TAAAGTGGATTGGGTTTGGGGGCGTTCTTTAAGCATGAGACTATTATAAAAAGTCCCCGCACGAAGGCGAGGACTTTATCAGCAGTCTGAAGCCGCAGTTTTGCGGCTTTTTTGTTGTTATAAATCCCATAGTTCAATATTAAGTATTCTTTGTAAATAGTGTGAAAAGAGGCGCGCGGGTGTGCTGTTGTCTAGGGTAATCTTTACAATTGAATCGAAGGCATAGTGTGCCGATATAATAAAGATTGGTGGAAGAGGATTTAAATATGGTGAAGTTGTTGTTGGCTGATGATGATGCTCGCTTATCGGATTTAATAAAAGAATATTTTGATGGTGAAGGCTATGAGGTGATGCATGCATGGAATGGTCGTGAGGCCTTGGAGTTGATGGCAAATGACATGCCTGATATTGTGATTTTGGATGTTATGATGCCTGAATTAGATGGCTTTGAAACCCTAAAACAAATCCGCAATAAGAGTTCCGTCCCAGTTATTATGTTGACAGCGAAAGGGGATGATATTGATCGTATTTTAGGTTTGGAAATGGGCGCAGACGATTATTTGTCGAAACCATTTAATCCACGTGAATTGTTGGCGAGAATTAAAGCAATCTTACGTCGCGCTAGCCAAGAAAAAGAAGACGATCCAACGGCGGATATTGAGTTATCGGGCGTGTTGTTGCGCCGTAAAGATCGCACTGTTTATCTGGAAGGTGAACTGGTTGAATTAACAACCTCTGAATATACCTTACTTGAATGTATGCTAATGGCACCAGGTCAAGTTTTAACCAAGCAAGAATTGTCTGAGAAGGCATTGGGTCGTAAATTAACTATGTATGATCGTAGTTTGGATATGCATATTAGTAATTTGCGTAAGAAAATTGGTAGTTTAGAGAATGGTGATCCGCGAATTAAAACGGTTCGTGGTGTAGGGTATATTTTTGTTGCAAATGATCATGGCGCCTAAGCTTTCATGAAAAACACTTTTCTGCGCGTGTTTCTTGTCGTGCTGCTTTCTAATATTGTGGTTGTTAGTATTGGTTTGAGCGTGGTTCAAATTGTTCAGCAACAAAATCAAGTTTCTGCGGACTTGTTGGGCGATGTGGGTGTCCAGCTCGTATCCAGTTATGAGAAGTTTGGTATTGCGGTGTTGGAAAAGGAAACTGCTCAAGCAGAGAAGCGTTTATCTGGTTCCATTTATTTGTATCAAGAAAATGGTAAGCCTTTATTGAAAGCCTTACCTCGTAACTTTCGTGAGCAAAATTCGGCTGATGCGAGTGGTCAGCCATCAGCGGACTTTCTACATAGCCAATTCATTCAAGTGATCGGTGGTAACAATGTTCAGTATTTGTTGATCTTTAAGCCCAATCCTGAACTGAACTCCTTAGCGCCAGAGGCTGTGGTGGGGTTCTCCTTATTAGGCTTGTTAGTATCCAGCGGTGTATTGGCTTATTGGTTGCTTGGTCCCTTGCTTAAGTTACAGCGAGTTGCTCGTTCTTTTGGTCGTGGTGAAATGTCTGTTCGGGTCGAGAATAAACTGGCGCGCCGGAGTGATGCGGTAGGTAAATTGGCGCGTGAGTTCAATGAGATGGCGGGGCGTATTGAGACTTTGCTGTCTTCTAAAGAACGCTTGATGCGTGATGTGTCACATGAATTACGCACGCCCTTAGCTCGAATTGAGGTGGCGTTAACCATAGCTGAAGATAAGTATGGTACTGATGCGCAGAAGAATTACTTATGTCGTATCCGTGATGAATTGCATGAGTTGGATGAATTGATCGGTCAAGTGCTGACTCTGAGTCGTTTGGAAGCTGCGGCATTGGTTAAGGAAAGCATGGATGTGCAGGTGTGGCTAGATGAGATAGTGGCTGATGTGAACTTTGAAAGTCAGTTAAAGGGTATCTCCGTCACCAAAACGGGACGGTTGCCGAAAGCCTTGGTAGGTGATCCGCTACAATTACGGCATGCGATTGAGAATGTGTTGCGCAATGCCTGCTTTTATACGGGGAAAGGTGGTATTGTTGAAGTAGTAACGGAAGAAAGGGCGGGTGAAGCCTTTATTTATGTTAGAGATAATGGCCCTGGCGTGGATGAAGAGAAGTTGGAGAAAATCTTTCATGCTTTTTATCGTTCTTCCGAAGCAAGGGAGGCCAACAGTGGCGGTTTTGGCGTTGGCTTGACTATTTCTCAACGTATTATTCGTGCTCATAAAGGTAAGATTACTGCCAAGAATCGTCCTGAAGGGGGGCTGGAGGTGTGTTTCAGCTTGCCAATGAAGTAGAAATTCAGCTCATCACTTAAAATGCCTTGTCATTCTGTGTCGAGAAACGTAATATGCGCGTCGCAAGTTGGTCAGGCAGTCGCCGCTCATTTTATGAGGGGAGGAAAGTCCGGGCTTCGCAGGGTAAAGTGCCAGGTAACGCCTGGGGGGCGTGAGCCTACGGAAAGTACAGCAGAAAACACACCGCCTAAGCAGTTTACTGCCGGTAAGGTTGAAATGGTGCGGTAAGAGCGCACCGCGCGACTGGTAACAGTTCGTGGCATGGTAAACCCCACTTGAAGCAAGACCAAATAGGAACTCTTTGGCGTGACCCGCGCTGAGTTCGGGTAGGTTGCTAAAGACGTGCAGTGATGTACGTATTAGATGAATGACTGTCCATGACAGAACCCGGCTTATCGACCAGCTTGTTTTTTCTTTTCTTTGTTCCTCATTAAAGTGTTCTCTTTATATTGGCTGAAAACGATATTCTTTAGCCGAGCTTTGATTTAGTTTGTCCTTATTTCCCACTTCATCCCTTTTTGGGTGTTTTTGTTTGTTAAAAGTGGGACTTTTCCCCATATTTTTCCTTTTTTATTGTTTTTAAAGTCTTTTTTATCCCCAGAAAGGGCTTCGTTTACCACTTTTTTAAGTCTGGTGAGGCTTTTTCATGTCTGTTTTACGGCCTTTTTGCATTTTTTAACCATTATTTTTTTACTATTGTGGTGTAATGGTGTTAAATTGTGGGAGAAAGTGTCGATAAGTGGGATATAATTGTGTTTAGAGGTATTCATCAAGTCAGTGTGGATGCGAAGGGGCGTATGTCACTTCCAGCTCGCTTGCGTGATGAACTCAGCCAATACGAGGAGGAAGGTGTGGTGGTTACCATAGATCCGGTTTCTCGTTGTCTATTGTTGTACCCCTTATCAGAGTGGGAGTTAATTCAGCAGAAATTAGACAAGCTGCCTACTTTTCAACCACAAGCAAGGCGTTTGCAGCGTTTGTTAGTGGGGCACGCAACCGATTTAGAAGTGGACAAAGCGGGGCGAATTTTATTACCAGCGCCGCTTCGAGAATTTGCGCGGCTTGATAAAAAGCTCACCATTCTTGGTCAAGGCAAAAAGCTTGAAATTTGGAGTCAAGAAGAATGGGATGCGCAACGAGAAGATTATTTATCCCAAGATGCGCTTGAGGATTTACAGACAGAAAGCATGATGGATATCTCTTTATGACAAATGCCGAACACGAACACATTAGTGTAATGCTCAATGAATCCGTCGACATGTTGGTTACCAATCCAGATGGGGATTATGTTGATGGCACCTTTGGTCGGGGTGGGCACACAGGTTTGGTATTGAGTCAGTTACAGCAAGGGCGTTTGTTGGGGTTTGATAAAGATCCTGTGGCGATTGGTTTTGGTCGTCAACTCGAAGAAGAGGATGCACGTTTTCAAATCGTGCAAGACAGTTTTGCCAATATGAAAACGCACATTTCAGCCGTATTTGGAACTGAGAAGGTTGACGGCGTCATGATGGACTTGGGTGTGTCATCACCTCAGTTGGATGATGCTGAGCGTGGTTTCAGTTTTATGAATGATGGTCCATTGGATATGCGCATGAATCCAGATGAGGGTATGAGTGCAGCTGAATGGATTGCCATAGTAGATGAAAAAGACTTGGCTGACGTGATGTATCAATATGGTGAAGAGCGTTTTTCTCGTCGTATTGCTAAAGCTATATGTGAATATCGAGTAAATACGCCAATCGTCAGTACTTTGCAATTGGCAAAAATCATTGCCCAAGCAAATCCTGCTTGGGAAAAAGGCAAAAACCCTGCAACTCGCGCTTTTCAAGGGATTCGCATTCACATAAATAATGAATTGGGTGATTTAGAAAAAGGTTTAGAAGCGGCAGTGGATGCTCTCAAAGTAGGTGGTCGTTTAGTGGTGATCAGCTTTCACTCATTGGAAGACCGTATTGTTAAGCGTTTTATGAAATTAAAAGCCAAAGGGCCAGAATTGCCAAGACATTTGCCGATTCAGAATGCGCATTTGGACATCAAATTCAAAACCGTGGGTAAGGCAATCAAACCTTCTAAGAATGAGGTAAATGATAATGTTCGCTCGCGCAGTGCGGTACTAAGAGTATTGGAACGTGTCAGTGAATAAAACGAGATTCACGGTCATCATCTTTTTATTTGGTGTGGTGTTGCTGACTCTGGTTTCTATATTCGTTGTGGTACAGGTTTATGAGTTTCGACAAGATTTTTCGTATTTACAGAAACTCAAGCAAGAAGAAGTGGATTTTGAAGTGAAATGGGGGCAGTTGCTTTTGGAGCAAAGTGCTTTAACTCAACCAAGTCGGTTGGAACAGACAGCAATAAAGGATCTGAATATGCATGCGCCATCTCAAAATGAATTGATAATAGTGAAACCATGAAAACTTTAGAGAGTTCTCAATATATCGGTAAATGGCGCCTACGATTTGTGTATGGCATGGCCTTCATTTTGTTTATGGTGGCGGCTGGGCGTTTATTTTATCTGACCGTAGTAGATAAAGCCTTTTTACAGAATCAGGGTGAGATTCGTGCTGTTCGAACCGAATCTATTCCTGCTACTCGAGGTATGATTTTAGACCGTCGTGGTGAGCCCTTAGCGGTTAGTACACCAACTTGGACGATTGTCGCCAACCCTAAAGCGTTGTGGAAAATGCCAAGCGACCCCACAATCGGTGTAGGCCCAGAGCAAGAAATTAAACGTCTTGCCGAAGTGATGGGGGTAGGGCGAGCCTGGTTGCAAGAAAAGTTTGAGGCGAATAAAAATCGCTCTTTCATGTATTTACGTCGTCAAATACCACCACAAGAAGCCGATACTATTATGGCGGCAAAAGTATTAGGCGTTAGTAAGATGAAAGAGTACAAACGCTTCTATCCAGCAGGTGAAGTGGCTTCTCACGTAGTTGGTTTTACTAATATAGACGATAAAGGACAGGAAGGTATCGAGCTGGCTTATGATGCCGCTTTGCAAGGGCAGCCAGGTGAGCGTCGTTATCTTAAAGATTTATCGGGTAATATTATTCACGGCATTGGCGATGAGAAAAACGAGCGTCCTGGTGAAAATATTGAGTTAAGTATTGATCTGAGATTGCAGTATCTGGCTTATCGAGAGCTTAAGGCTGCCGTAGCTGAGCATAGGGCGACATCCGCATCAGCAGTGATTTTGGATGTGAAAACGGGTGAAATTTTGGCCATGGTCAATCAGCCATCATATAATCCGAACGATCGCTCTACATTAGAATATGAAGAATTGCGTAATCGTGCTGTGATTGATCTGTTTGAACCTGGGTCGACTATGAAGCCTTTTACTATTTCTGCAGCGCTGATGTCGGGTCAATATTCTACAGAATCTATAATTAATACCTCCCCTGGTTACCTGCGCTTTGGACGCTTTACCATTCGTGATGCGGCTAACTACGGCGCCATAGATTTTGAGAAGCTGCTGATTAAATCGAGCAACGTGGGGGCTTCTAAAATCGCTTTGTCCTTATCACAAGATGCAGTTTGGAATATGGATTATGAGCTTGGTATTGGTTCGCCAGTTGGTATTGGTTTCCCTGGTGAAGCTTCAGGTGTTTTGCCGTCGCATCCTAAGTGGCATCCAGCTGAAGTTGCAGCCTTATCTTATGGGTACGGTTTGTCTGTATCCACACTTCAGTTAGCACAAGCTTATATGGCATTGGCTAACCATGGTTATCGTGTTCCTGTCACTATTTTTAAGCAAGATGTACCAGCTGAAGGAAAGCAAGTGATACCCAGTCAGGTTGCCAGTGATGTGGTGAAAATGATGGAGGCTGTTGTACAGCGAGGCTCAGGTAAAGCGGCGAAAATTCCGGGTTATCGTGTGGCGGGTAAAACGGGTACGGTACACAAAGTGGGTTCAAAGGGTTATGAATACGATCAATATATTGCCTTGTTCGCCGGCGTAGCGCCTGCGTCTAATCCAAGATTGGCTATGGTGGTGATGGTAAATGATCCAAAAGGTCGTGAATATTATGGCGGAGAAGTGGCGGCACCAGTATTTTCAAGAGTGATGGAAGGTGCGCTCACCACATTAAATATTTATCCAGATTTGCCAGAGGGATTGCGGGAAGTGAGATTACAAACCAAAAAGCTTCCATATCAGGTGGCGCAAGGAGGCTAGCTTATGCCAGTCATTTCTCATCACGATATACTTTTATTGGCGGGCTATTCTGAACAGAGTATCCCGCATTCTACTTTTTATAGTCACGTAGAAACGGATAGTCGAAAACTGGATAAGGACGGCGTTTTTTTTGCTTTGCCAGGTGTGACCTCAAATGGTTGGGATTATCTTGATAATGTTGTTGCGTTAGGTTGTCAGCTGGCAATCTTACCAACTGGCTTGAAGATTAAGAGACAGGATATTCAATTGCTTACCGTGGATGATCCCATTAATCTGATGCTTTCATGCTTGCAAAAGTTTGGGTCAATGCCAGCCAAAATGATGGCGGTAACGGGTACCAATGGTAAATCCTCCATTTGTTTTTATGCTGCGCAACTGGCTGAAAAATTAGGGCAGCGAAGTGGTTTGGTAGGGACCTTTGGTATCGGTCCTCTGAGTCAATTGGAAACCGCCGAACAAACTACGCCAGACATTTTGACAATGCATAAAACCTTAATGTCTCTCGCGCAGCAAGGCGTAGATTATGTTGCCTTTGAAGCTTCTTCTCATGCGCTTGATCAAGAGCGTATTAGAGGTTTGCCTTTTCAGACCGCGGTATTTTCTAATCTAACCCGAGATCATCTAGATTATCACCTTACTATGGAAAATTATGCCGCAGCCAAGCAAAAGTTGTTCTCTTACCCTAGTGTTGAGAATGCGGTTTTTTGTTTAGATGATGAATATGTTGCTTTTATGGCGCAACCTGCCATAAATGCTAATTGCTATTTTTACAGTGAGGCTAATTCGCAAGCAGATTTTTACACCAAGGATTTACAACTTGAGTTAACAGGTTGTCGTTTTATTTTATGTCACCCTGAAGGTGAACAAGATGTCTTTTTGCCTCTATTGGGTCGATTTAATGTACAAAATGCCTTGGCTGCATTGGCCGCACTCTGGCAGCAAACTGTCAATAAACAAAATTTAATTGCGGCATTGCAAACCCTGCAAGGCGCGCCTGGCAGAATGGACAAGATAGAAACGCAAGATGCGCCGTTAGTGGTAGTGGATTTTGCACATACCGCGGATGCTTTGCAGAGTGCTTTACAGGCAGTCAAAGAGCATACTAGTGGTAAGCTTATTTGTGTATTTGGCTGCGGTGGTGATAGGGATAGAGGGAAGCGTCCATTAATGATGGCGGCGGCAATGGAAAATGCCGATGAGGTATGGTTAACCTCTGATAATCCGCGAACGGAATCCGTAGCACAAATATTTGCAGATGCGGTAGAGAAAATTGACGCAGAGGCCTGTTATCATCTGCAGGCAGATCGACGCTTGGCAATTCGTGAAGCAGTGATGTCAGCCTCGCCAAATGATGTTATTTTAATTGCTGGTAAAGGACACGAGACTTACCAGGATATTGATGGTGTTAAGCACCATTTTGATGACAAAGAAGAAGCCAGCAAGGTGTTAGAAGAATATGTTAGTTAAATTGTCTCTGGAAGAAATTGCCCTCGCTTGTCATGGCGAACTGGTGGGAGACAATCTATTTGTTGAAGCAGTTATCACAGATACCCGCAAAATCGAAGCGTGTTGCGTGTTTGTTGCCTTACGAGGTGAACATTTTGATGGCCATGATTTTGCTTATCAGGCCATTGAAATGGGGGCGGTTTGTGTAGTGAGTGATAGCGAGTTGCAAGGCATTTGTCACATTAGGGTAGCTGATACTCGAGTGGCATATGGTCGAATTGCCAACCTAATACGTCAAGCATTTCAAGGGCCAGTGATTTGTATTACTGGCAGTAATGGTAAAACTACCGTAAAAGACTGGCTTGCCCAGTCCCTCAGCGATAAAAATGTGTTAAAAACCCGCGCCAACTTAAACAATCAAATTGGTTTGCCGCAAACCTTACTGGAATTACAACCACAACATGAAGTGGCAGTGATAGAAGCTGGTACCAATTATCCTGGTGAAATTGCCAGTTTGGCAAGTATTGCTCAGCCAGATGTGGTGATTTTGACGAATGCCAGTGGCAGTCATTTTGAAGGCTTGGGCAGCTTAGAAGGCATTGCCATCGAAAAAGGCTGTTTAATCACGGGAGCGGCAGACAAGGCCACAGTGATTTTGAATTCAGACGATGCGTTTTTTGACTATTGGTGTGGTATTGCTGGGCAACGGAAGGTCTTGTCGTTTGGTTTTACCGACAAAGCCAGTTTATTTGCTAAAGACATTGTGCTCGGTGCGCAATCCAGCCAAGTTACTTTGTGCTATCAAGGTGAAACCTCGTTAGTCGAAGTGGGAAGTCCAGGACGTCACCAAATTGCTAATGGTATGGCGATTGTGTTGGCACTGATGACAGTTGGAATGTCTTTCACTGAGGCTGCAGGGAAGTTGGCTCAAGCAGTTCAGGTGTCAGGACGCTTAGAACGTCTAAGTACAAAAGAAGGCGCTCTGTTGATCAATGATTGTTACAATGCGAACCCCACTTCGGTGAAGGCGGCCATTGATGTGCTGACCATGCAATCTGCCTCGGCAAGCTGGTTGGTTTTGGGGGGATTGGGAGAGCTTGGCGAGCGCCAAGAGGAATTTCATGCCGAATTAGGAGAATATGCAAAGCAAAAAGGCGTGTCACATTTGGTCTGCTTAGGGCCTTTGGCAGCGATTGCAGGAAAAACCTTTGATAACTTGGGCGGTGATGCTTATTTTTGCGATCACCATGAAGAAGCAGCTGTTGTAGTGCAAGAGCTAGATAAAAACCACGCTATTTTAGTGAAGGGCTCTCGCTCCGCTAAGATGGAAAAAATTGTAGAAAGATTAAAAGATTAGGATGTTCTTGAGCCATGTTACTTCTTCTCACAACCTATTTAAGTAAGTATCACACCTTCTTTACGGTATTTAATTATCTATCATTACGCGCCATTTTAGGTGTGTTAACTGCGTTGGTAATTTCTTTATTAATTGGTAATAAGGTGATTGTTATGCTGCAGCGTTTACAAATTGGTCAAGCGGTTCGAGATGATGGGCCGCAAACCCATTTATCCAAAGCGGGTACGCCCACTATGGGCGGTGCACTCATTATTTTCTCTATTTCAGTGAGTACTTTATTGTGGGGTGATTTAACCAATCAGTATGTTTGGTTAGTGCTATTGGTAATGTTGAGTTTTGGTGCTATCGGATGGGTGGACGACTACCGTAAAGTAGTGGAGAAGAATCCTCGCGGCTTACCTGCAAAGTGGAAGTATTTTTGGCAGAGTTTCTTCGGTTTGGCAGCGGCCGTGTTTCTTTACATCACAGCCACAACACCAGTGCAAACCTCGCTGATTGTTCCTCTGTTCAAAGATGTCGCTATTCCTTTGGGAATCTTTTTTGTCGTGCTTACTTATTTTGTCATTGTTGGGACCAGTAACGCGGTAAATTTAACGGATGGATTGGACGGTTTAGCAATTTTGCCAACTGTGCTGGTCGGTGGCGCGCTTGGTATTTTTGCTTATTTGACGGGTAACAGTCAATTTTCAGAATATTTGTTGATTCCCTATGTGCAAGGCACAGGTGAATTACTGGTGTTCTGTGCTGCTTTGGCCGGTGCTGGTTTAGGCTTTTTATGGTTTAACACTTACCCTGCGCAAATTTTTATGGGGGATGTGGGGTCTTTGGCGTTAGGTGCTGCGCTGGGTGTGATTGCTGTTGTGGTTCGTCAGGAGTTGGTGCTTTTCATTATGGGGGGCGTGTTCGTAATGGAAACCGTATCGGTCATTTTACAGGTAGCGTCTTATAAATTAACCAAGCGGCGTATTTTTAGAATGGCGCCGATTCATCATCATTTTGAATTAAAAGGTTGGGCAGAACCCAAAGTCATTGTGCGTTTCTGGATCATAACTGTGTGTCTGGTTTTGATCGGTTTGGCTACTCTGAAAGTTCGCTAGGAGAAGCATCATGTCGTTAATCGGGTCAGATCGAATAAGAGCCGTTGTCGGCTTGGGAGCGACAGGGTTATCTTGTGCACGCTTTTTGGCTGCAAAAGGATTGGATTTTTATGTGGTGGATTCGCGCCTGCAGCCACCTGGGCTTGAAGAGGTAAAGGCTCATTGCCCTGAAGATCGAATCATGGTGGGGGATTTGGATGTGCTTGAAAGCCTGGGCGTAACTGAGTTGTTTGTCAGTCCTGGTATTTCTTTAAAAACGCCAGTTTTGAAACGCTTAGCTGAAAAGGGTGTTGCTATGCGTGGCGACATAGATTTGTTCTGTGATTACGCCAATGCACCCTTTGTGGCCATCACTGGATCAAATGCCAAAAGTACCGTCACAACTTTACTGGCTAGATTATTACAAGCCCTGGGCAAAGATGTTATAGCGGGCGGTAACCTTGGTTTACCAGCGTTAGACTTATTAGCAGAAGATAAAGACTATTATGTGCTGGAGTTGTCTAGTTTTCAGTTGGAAACGACCCATGCCTTGAAAGCAGATGTGGCATGCTTGCTTAATGTTTCAGAAGACCATATGGATCGTTATGAGGATTTATATGAATATCAAAGAGCCAAACAACGGGTTTATCGCGGTTGTAAGGCGGCAGTCTGTAATAAACAAGATATTCTCACTGCACCTTTATTAGCTGAAGGTGTTCCCGTGCGAGCTTTCACAACGAAAAGTCCAGATCTCAAAGAATTTGGTCTTCTGCCTGATGGCGATGGCGCTTGGTTGTGTCGTGGTGTAGAACGTCTTTACCACACTGATCAGATTGCCTTAAAAGGTTCTCATAATCATGCCAATGTGTTGGCTTGTTTGGCGATGTTAGAGTTGCTGAAAGTGGATATTAAAACGCCGCAAATTGCTGAAGTACTTGCAAGCTTTGGTGGTTTAGAACATCGCTGTGAGACGGTGCGCCAGCATCTGGGAGTCACATACATTAATGACTCTAAAGGCACTAATTTAGGTGCTACCTTGGCGGCACTTCAGGGATTGGGTTCGAGCCGAAAAAATATTATGTTGATCGCTGGCGGTGAAGGTAAAGGGGCGGATTTTAGTGGACTGGCAACGCCGCTACAGCAATTTGTAAGTCACTTGTATTTGTTTGGTAAAGACGCTGAACGTATTGCACGCATTGTACCTGAAGATGTGACTTTTTCTCGTTGTGAGACCTTGGATGAGATTGTTCTGGCCGTCTCATCAATGGCCGAAGAGGGCGACATAGTCTTGTTTTCGCCAGCTTGCGCGAGTCTGGATATGTACAAAAATTATGAAGTGCGAGGTCAGCACTTTGTTTCCCTGGTTAATGCGCTATGAAGTGGATGAGTCTTTTTGATCGTGTAACCTTAGATGAATTCTCGCGAGTTGACGCTTTGTTTCTGGCTTCTGTTACCGGGATTTTGGCGTTGGGTCTTATTATGGTGTCCAGTGCTTCTATTTCTATTTCTGAGAACCTTCATGGTCACCCCTATTTCTTTATGGTTCGTCAAACGATTTATCTTATTTTGGGACTGATTTTTGGTTGGATTATGTTGTCTTTGCCGACTAGTCAGCTGCAAAAATGGGGTATTTTGATGATGGGGCTGTCATTGGTTTTGCTGATTTTGGTCTTGGTGCCCGGCATAGGAAAAAGTGTCAATGGTAGTCGTCGCTGGATTAATCTGGTGTTGTTTAATCTACAAGCGTCGGAAGTGGCGAAAGTCTGTATGGTGGTTTACGTGTCTGGCTATCTGGTGCGTCGTGCTGAGCGTGTGCGACAAGGCTGGGTTGGCTTCGTGCTCCCTTTGTGTCTGTGTAGTATTTTTTTATTATTTTTACTATTAGAACCAGACTTTGGAGCCTCTGTTGTATTGCTTGGCACTGTTATGGTGTTGTTGTTCTTAGGCGGTGCTCCTCTGTATCAATTTTTACTTTTGATGGTCGCGGCTGTGTCTGTGCTAGCTTTGGTGGCTGTGTCGGAAAGTTATCGTCTTATTCGCTTAATGAATTTCTTAGACCCTTGGGAAGATCCTTTTAATGAAGGCTATCAATTGAGTCAAGCATTGATCGCTTACGGTCGAGGGGAGTGGTTTGGTTTAGGTTTGGGTAACAGTGTACAGAAGCTATCGTATTTGCCAGAAGCTCATACCGATTTTGTGTTTTCAATTTGGGTAGAGGAGACTGGAATGATGGGTGGTCTCTTACTCATTCTGTTATTTGGTTTAATGGTGAGTCGCGTTTTTAAAATAGGTTATAAGGCTATGTCTCTTGGGCAACCTTTTGCAGCATATATGAGTTTTGGATTCGCTATTTTAATACTGGCTCAAGTCATCATTAATATTGGTGTAAATACAGGTTTTTTGCCTACTAAAGGGCTGACTTTGCCATTAATCAGTTTTGGTGGCAGTAGTCTCATTATTACTATGGCAAGTTTGTTTGTTATTGCTCGAGTGGATGTAGAGAATCGTCGCGCTGAAGGTTCTGTCCTTAACAATAGATTAATAAAAGAGAGTGCAGGATGAGCAAAGTGAACAAGGTCGTTATTATGGCGGGTGGAACAGGTGGCCATATCTATCCAGCTTTAGCCTGTGCTGAGAATTTTAAAAAGAATGGAGTAGAAGTGCATTGGTTAGGTTCGAAAGGTGGCATGGAAGAATCTATTGTGCCGCAGAACGAGATTCCGTTGCATACTTTATCTATCAAAGGGGTGCGTGGTAAAGGGCTATTGGGGTTGATAGCTGCGCCGTTTCGTATTATTCATGCCATAGGTCAGGCGGTTGCTATTATGCAATCTTTAAAACCGGATGTGGTGTTAGGCATGGGAGGATTTGTTGCTGGTCCAGGCGGTGTGGCGACAAAACTGCTGGGTATTCCTTTGGCCATTCATGAGCAAAATGCTGTTGCTGGCACAACTAATAAATTGTTGGCGAAAGTAGCTAACCTTCGTATGCAAGCTTTTAATAGGGCTTTGCCTAAGGCGTTGACTTTGGGTAATCCAGTTCGTAGCGATATTTTGCACCAACAGGTGAGGGCGTCAAGATTTGATTCAGCCAGACCTCTGCGTTTGTTGGTGGTAGGAGGCAGCCTAGGAGCCAAAGCGATTAACGATATGGTGCCGAAAATTTTGGCTGAATGGCCATTTTCACAACGCTTAGATATATGGCACCAAACAGGTAAGCGTAATTATACCGAAGTTCAGAATACGTACCGATCGCTTGGAGTGGAGGCACGTGTTGAGCCCTACTTGGAAAATATGAATCACGCCTATTATTGGGCTGATGTGGTTTTATGTCGTTCTGGCGCGATGACGGTGAGTGAATTGGCGATTGCCGGATTGCCATCCATATTAGTGCCATTTCCTTTTGCGATTGATGATCATCAAACAGAAAATGCATGTCATCTGGAGAAAGTTGGCGCAGCATATTTGTTACCGCAATCAGAATTAAGCAGTGAGAAGGTGATTTCTTTGTTAGCTGGGCTGTTGGAAAGTGACGAAACATTATTAAAAATGGGTGAGCAGGCAAAGCTGATTGCCCACCCGAGAGCGACACAAGATGTCGTTGCACATTGCTTAAGGTTAGTGAAATCATGATGGAAAACAAAGTTCAATACGATATCCCGACTATGCGTCGCATCCAAAATATCCACTTTATTGGTATTGGTGGTGTGGGAATGTGTGGCATTGCCGAAGTATTGCATAATCAAGGCTATAAGATATCAGGCTCCGATCTTAAAGCCTCTTCTACGACGAATCGATTGGCTAAGTTAGGTATTAATATCTGTATAGGGCATGAAGAAGATAACGTCTTCGATGCGCACGTTATTGTGGTTTCTACCGCTATTAATGAAGCTAATCCTGAAATTATTTGGGGTAAAAAACATCGTATTCCTATTGTTCGTCGTGCTGAAATGTTGGCTGAGCTCATGCGCTATCGTCACGGTATTGCAGTGGCTGGGACGCATGGTAAAACCACCACTACCAGTTTGATGGCATCTGTTTTGGCAGCAACAGGGGAAACTCCGACTTTTGTTATTGGTGGGCGTCTTACCAGTGCGGGAACCAATGCTCAACTGGGTAGTAGTTCCTATTTGGTTGCCGAAGCGGATGAGAGCGATGCTTCATTTCTCCATTTACAACCTCAGACCGTGATAGTGACCAACATAGATGAAGATCACATGGATACTTATCAAGGGGATTTTGAGAAGGTAAAACACACCTTTGTTGAATTTGTTCATAATTTACCCTTTTACGGTTTGGCCGTAATGTGTGTTGATGATGCCAATATAAGGGAAATTTTGCCGCATCTAAGTCGCCCAGTGCTGACCTATGGGATAGAAAATGAAGCAGATTTTTATGCTACAAACATTACTCAAACAGGCCGTTTTTGTGAATTTATGGCGCATCGTCCAGAAGGTGAACCATTAACAATCCGTTTGCCAATGCCGGGCCGTCATAATGTGCTGAACGCATTATCGACTATTGCAGTGGCGACAGACTTAGGTGTGGATGCTGCGGCTATTCAGGCTGGGTTAATGGGCTTTGAAGGGGTGGGACGTCGTTTTCAAGAACAACAACCTTTGAAGTTGGCTGATAAAACAGAAGTGATGTTTGTGGACGATTACGGTCATCACCCTAGCGAAGTGATGGCAACCATCAAGGCGATTCGTGATGGTTGGCCTGAAAAGCGTTTAGTGATGGTATACCAGCCCCATAGATATTCCCGTACACGAGATCTTTATGAAGACTTTGTACGTGTTTTGTCGCAAGTTGACGTATTGCTTTTATTGGATGTGTATCCTGCTGGTGAGCAGCCAATAAATGGTGCTGACAGTCGTTCCCTATGCGGCAGTATTCGCCAGCGCGGTAATGTAGATCCAATTCATGTTGGTGGAGAGGCGGATTTGCGCTCTATTCTCAAGAATGTTTTACGTGAAGGGGATTTGTTAATTACCCAAGGCGCGGGTGATATTGGCACCGTATCAAAAAATCTGTCGGCGCAAGGGATTTAATATGACTAAGAGTTTTAAAGAATCCATCATTGCTGTTATTTATGGCGGTCGTTCCGCAGAGCGAGAAGTGTCGCTAGAAAGTGGCACTATGATAGTGAAAGCTTTGCGTGATAAAGGTTACCAAGTCGAAGCGATTGATCTATTTGGTGCGGACAAGAAAGCCGATCCCATTGCGCAATTGCAGGCGATTGATTTTGATTTGGCTTTTATTGCCCTGCATGGAGGTGAAGGTGAAGACGGTCGTATTCAAGCTTTGCTAGAGCTTATGGATAAGCCTTATACCGGCAGCTCACCATTGTCCTGTGGTTTTGCTATGGACAAGGTACTGACCAAACGCTTCTGGAAAGGAATAGACATTCCAACGCCTGCTTATATGTCATTTTCAGGTCAGGCTGATGTGCTTAGCATTGAGCAAAATATGTCTTATCCTTTGATTGTGAAGCCGTCTAGAGAGGGGTCCACCATAGGTATTAATAAGGTAGTAAATCGAGAAGAATTGGAAGGGGCGTTGGAGCAGGCTTTACAGTATGACTCGGATATACTGGTTGAAGAGTTCGTGAATGGGCCTGAGTTTACTATTACCATCATTGATGATGAAGCTTATCCACCCATTGGTTTGCAGCCTTCGCAAGAGCATAAATTATATGATTATGAAGCTAAATACATTGCTGATGATACGCAATATCTGCTGCCATGTGGTCTGAATGAAGCGGATGAGTCTGAATTAAAACGCCTTGCAGTTGAATCGTATCGGTCACTTGGTTGTCGTGGTTGGGGGCGAGTGGATGTGATGCGTGATCAGCAGGGACAGTTTTGGGTATTGGAAGTGAATACAGCTCCAGGTATGACGTCCCATAGTTTAGTGCCTATGGCAGCCGCGTATCTTGGTTTAGATTATCCCTCCTTGGTAGAGAAAATCGCTCAGCAAGCTTTTGATAAAGCGAGATAAGCAGAAAGATGAGGCTAGCTGCGCTCATAGGAGCTGTTCTGTTGATTTTAGTGGCAAGTTTTCAGGGGGAGGATCCTCCAGATACGTGGTTTGCTATTGAAAAAATAGACATACAAGGGGATTTCAAAAACACCTCGCAAGCGGAATTGCAACAGGAATTTTCCTCCTTGTTGGGACAGAGCTTGTTTGGCTTGTCGGTGAAAGAAGCGCGACAGGTGGTTTTGTCATCACCGTGGATTGAAAGCGCAGAGGTTCGTAAAGTTTGGCCAAATACCTTGCAGATCATTGTGCACGAATATGTTCCTCTTGCATATTGGCGTGATGGGCAAATTATTTCCGCTTCAGCGGTGGTGATCACTCCACTAACTGTGCCTGGTTTGCCTCTGCCCAGTTTGTATGGTCCAGCGGACTCGAGTGATGTGGTGCTAGAACAGTTTGGGTTGATTAGTCAGGTGTTAGCGCCCACTTCTTTACGTATTGCAAGGCTAACTTTAGAGCCTAGAGGGGCTTGGCAAATTGTTTTTAGAAATGGCCTAGTTGTTAAGCTAGGTCGGGATGAAATTTTAGAGCGATTACAGCGCTTTATAGCCGTGTATAAAAGCGATTTATCAGGTAGAATAGAGCAAATTTCTTCTATTGATGCACGTTATCCTCATGGGGTAGCGGTCGGTTGGAAGAAAAAAAATTGATTTTGGCCTGTTTGTTGCTTTCAAAATAGCAAACTTGCCGGGTTACAACGCACATAAATACCGGGAAGGTGAAATGATAGTCGGTCTAGATGTAGGCACATCAAAAGTTATCTGTTTGGTCGGTGAAATACTGGCTGATGGTAGTTTAGAAATTGTCGGTATTGGCTCTCATAGCGCGAAAGGAATGAAGCGTGGTGTTGTAATTAATATTGAGTCAACAGTGCAGTCGATTCAACGTGCTGTTGAAGAAGCTGAATTGATGGCGGGTTGTAATATTCACTCGGTATACGTCAGTGTGGCAGGTAGCCATATACGCAGCCTAAACTCTCACGGTATTGTCGCGGTGAAAGATGGTGAAGTTCAAAAGGAAGATATTGAACGAGTGATAGATGCAGCGCAAGCTGTGCCTATTTCTTCTGATCAGCGTGTGCTGCATATTTTGCCGCAAGAATACCACATAGACTCCCAAGAAGGGATTAAAGATCCACTTGGTATGTCCGGAGTTCGACTGGAAGCAAATGTACATTTAATAACCGGCGCAGTGAATGCGGTGATGAATGTTGAAAAATGTATAAAGCGTTGTGGCCTTGGTGTAGATGGCGCCATTTTATCTCAGTTGGCTTCCAGTGAGTCATCTTTAAGTGAAGATGAAAAAGATTTGGGTGTTTGTCTTATTGATATAGGGGCAGGCACTTCCGATATAGCAGTATGGATTGATGGTGCTTTGCATCACACTGCTGTTGTGCCGGTAGCGGGTGATCAGGTAACGAATGACATATCGATGGCATTACGTACGCCAACTCAACACGCTGAAGAAATAAAAGTAAAATACGCTTGTGCTATGTCATCCATGGCGTCTACAGATCAAGTGTTGCAGGTGCCTAGTGTTGGTGATCGTCAACCTCGATCTATTACTCGTCACGCATTAACAGAAGTAGTGGAAGCGAGATACGAAGAAATCTATAACTTAATTCTGGATGAATTAAGACGCAGTGGTTACGCTGAGCGCATCCCTGCAGGTATTGTCATTACTGGTGGTACATCACTTATGGAAGGTGCGGCAGACCTGGCTGAGAAGATTTTTCAGATGCCAGTGAGGTTGTCAGTGCCAGATTGTACTAAAGGAATGTCAGACATTGTCGATAACCCAATATATTCAACCAGCGTTGGGTTGTTGGCTTATGGCAGTAAAGAGGCTGATGTAGCCGAAGTCGCTAAAGGGATGATGTCTAAGACGCAAACTAAACGTGAAGCATCAATTTTGGCTCCGAAGAAAGAAACCAAGTCGTCTTTCAGTGCAACGAAAGGATGGCAGAAGTTGAAAAATTGGTTTCAGAATTACATCTAAGCAAAATTGATAGCGAATTTATTGAGGAGCGAGTAAGCCCATGAATGTCTTTGATATGGCCGAAGATAATGTATCCGACAACGCGGTGATTAAAGTGGTTGGTGTTGGTGGCGGCGGCGGAAATGCAGTTCGCCACATGCTTGAAAATCAACTAGAAGGTGTTGAGTTTATTTGTGCTAACACGGATTCTAAAGCCTTGATTGGTTTTGATACTGGAATTTCCTTGCAGCTAGGTTCAACCATTACCAAAGGTTTGGGGGCAGGAGCAAACCCAGAAGTGGGACGTGATTCTGCACTGGAAGATCAAGAGCGAATTACACAGTTACTTACTGGTGCTGATATGGTGTTTATCACGGCTGGTATGGGGGGTGGTACAGGTACTGGTGCAGCCCCTGTGATTGCTAAGGTTGCTCGTGAGTTGGGGATCCTAACGGTAGCCGTTGTCACTAAGCCATTTCCTTTTGAAGGACGACGTCGTGCCAAAGTAGCGGAAGAAGGTGTTAAAGAATTACGAGAAAATGTCGATTCATTAATTACAGTGCCAAACGAACGTTTGTTACCAGTATTGGGGAAGAACATTTCTCTATTAAAAGCGTTTGGTGAAGCAAATAATGTTTTGTTTAATGCGGTACAAGGTATTACCGACCTTATCATGCGTCCAGGTCTTATTAATGTCGATTTTGCTGATGTAAGAACTGTAATGTCTGAAATGGGTATGGCAATGATGGGAACAGGCACTGCCTCTGGAGAGGATAGGGCGATAGTAGCAGCTGAGGCTGCTATTCATAACCCGTTATTGGAAGACATCAATCTTAAAGGTGCACGTGGTGTGCTGGTAAACATAACAGCTAATGAAGAGGTTGGCTTGTCAGAGTTTACTGAGGTGGGTGGCATTATTGAAGAATATGCATCGGAGGATGCAACTGTTGTAATTGGCTGTGCGATTGACCCAAGTGTGGGTGATGAGATGCGAGTTACAGTGGTGGCGACTGGTTTAGAGGGTCGAAGTTCAGTAGAAATGAAGTCTGCTGTTGGCGAATCTGTTATCTCTCAACCAGTTACGACTAAGGTGGAGCAGCCAGTTATCGAGAAGGAAGAAGTCTCTCGTGAAGCGGTAAAACCTGTGTCAACTCCTGCGCCTAGTGCGAAGGTGGAAGAGGTAGAGAGAAACTTGGAGGAGCCAGCAGAATCTAAAGATTCAACGGATAATTCAAGTGGCGATAAATTATCGTATTTGGACATTCCAGCATTTTTGCGTCGTCAGGCTGATTAATTTGAGTAAAAAACGTGCAAAATCAAAATGTTGGATTGTATATAAAGTGAGTTATTGATATATTTGTAAAAAAATGTATCTAGTCATATAAATGTAGGAATAGAATGGTACGCCAACACACACTTAAGAACATTATTCGAGCAACTGGCGTTGGTCTGCACTCTGGCGAGAAGGTGTATTTGACACTGAAACCTGCCCCTGTAAATACCGGCATAGTGTTTGTTCGTACGGATTTGGATCCAGTTGTAGAGATCCATGGGGATGCACGTCTAGTCGGCTCGACGAATTTTGCTACGGCTTTGTCGCAAAATGGTGTTGAAGTGAGTACGGTTGAGCATTTACTTTCTGCCATGGCAGGCCTCGGTGTCGATAACGCTTATGTAGAGGTCAGTGCTAGTGAGATTCCTCTGATGGACGGCAGTGCGAGTCCTTTTGTTTTCTTACTGCAATCAGCAGGTTTAGAAGCGCAAAATGTTCCGAAGAAATTTATTCGCGTTAAAAAGCCTATCCGAATTGAAGATGGTGATAAATATGCCTCTCTCGAACCTCATTCTGGTTTTAGATTGTCATTCAAGATAGATTTTGATCACCCTGCAATTGGTGAAGATGTGCAAACCACGTCCTTGGATTTTTCAACGACGACTTTCGTTAAAGAAATCAGTCGCGCACGTACTTTTGGTTTCATGAAGGATATTGAATACTTTAAGACGAACAATCTTGCGCGCGGTGCGAACATGGAAAATGCGATTGTATTGGATGATTATCGTGTCTTGAATGAAGAAGGTTTGCGTTACCGTGATGAATTAGTTCGTCACAAAATTCTTGATGCAATAGGCGATTTGTATCTTCTTGGTCATAGTTTGATTGGCGAGTACAAAGCATATAAGTCTGGTCATGGTCTAAACAATAAGTTGTTGTTGGCTTTGCTAGAGCAGCCAGAAGCTTGGGAATATGTTGTTTTTGAAGATGAAACACAAGAAAATCCAGTGTCATATGTTGAACCTGTTCTAGCCGGTGCTTAAACTTGCTAAAATGACAAACTGAGAAATGAAAAAAACCAGACTATATGTCTGGTTTTTTTATGTCTAGGTCCTTGATATTTCATGTTTTGTCACACATTACCGTGATAGACTCTATTTATTACTAATTGGCTACGTTGAATTCGAGATGTTAGGAACTGTAATTAAAAAAATCGTCGGTACTAAGAATGACCGAGAAGTAAAGCGCTACAAAAAAGTTGTCGCGCAGATTAATCAACTTGAAGAAAGCTTTAAGTCTTTGTCGGATGATGATTTAGCTGGCAAAACGAGCGAATTTCGTGAACGTCTGCAACAGGGTGCTTTGCTTGACTCTATTTTGCCAGAAGCCTTTGCCGCTGTTCGTGAGGGCAGTCGCCGTGTAATGGGTATGCGTCACTTCGATGTGCAGTTGATCGGTGGCATGGTGCTCAACGAAGGCCGTATCGCGGAAATGCGAACTGGTGAAGGTAAAACCTTGGTAGCCACTTTGGCTGTTTACCTTAATGCACTGACTTCCAAGGGTGTTCATGTTGTCACAGTAAACGATTATTTAGCTAAGCGTGATGCTAATTGGATGCGTCCCTTGTATGAATTTTTGGACATGAGTGTCGGTGTTGTTTTCTCAGGTCAAGAACGTGATGATAAAAAATCCGCTTACCTTTGTGATATCACCTATGGTACCAACAACGAGTTCGGCTTTGATTACCTACGAGATAACATGGTGTTTCGTCTTGAGGATCGCGTTCAGCGTGATTTGCATTTCTCAGTAGTCGATGAAGTGGATTCTATTTTAATTGATGAAGCGCGAACGCCGCTTATTATTTCTGGTGCAGTCGAAGATAGCTCTGAACAATATCGCAAAATTAATGCCTTAGCGGTTTTGTTAAAACCACATCTAGAAGCAGACGAAGGTCAAGAAGGCCAAGATGGTCATTATATTTTAGATGAATCACAACGAAGTATAGAGCTTACTGAAGATGGCCATACTTTTGTTGAAGCTTGGTTGGTTGAACAGGGCATGTTAGAAGAGGGTGAAAGTTTATACGCTGCTTCTAACTTAGCGCTACTTCACCACGTTCATGCTTGTCTAAAAGCGCATGTTATCTTCAAGAAGAATGTTGATTATGTGATCCAAGGAGACCAAATTGTCATCGTTGATGAACATACTGGTCGAACGATGGCGGGACGTCGATGGTCTGAGGGTATTCATCAGGCGGTAGAGGCAAAAGAAGGCGTTACTATTCAGGCAGAGAGTCAAACTCTGGCATCAACCACCTTCCAAAATTATTTCCGTTTGTATGAGAAGTTATCTGGTATGACAGGTACTGCGGATACAGAAGCGTTTGAATTTCAGCAAATCTATGGTTTACACGTTATTGTTATTCCAACTAACCGTCAGGTGCAACGTAAGGATTATAACGACCTCATTTACATGTCGACGGAAGACAAGTTTGAAGCCATTGTGTTGGATATTGAAGAGAATGTTAAGCAAGGTCGTCCTATTCTCGTAGGTACTGCATCTATTGAGTATTCTGAATTGCTGTCAAACTACCTGAACAAAAAGAAGGTTAAGCACAATGTTTTAAACGCAAAGCAACACGAACGTGAAGCGGAAATTGTTGCTGAAGCTGGACGTCCAGGTGCTGTGACAATTGCGACAAACATGGCTGGCCGTGGTACCGATATTGTGTTGGGTGGTAATTTGCAAGTCGAGATTGCTCAGTTGGGTGAAGGTGCATCTGAAGAGCAAGTCAACGCGTTGAAAGAAGATTGGCAAGCTCGTAATGAGGCGGTTTTAGGTGCAGGCGGCTTGCACATCATTGGTACTGAGCGCCATGAATCTCGTCGTATTGATAATCAATTGCGAGGTCGCTCTGGTCGTCAGGGAGACGTTGGTTCTTCTCGTTTCTATTTGTCTCTTGAAGACAATTTAATGCGTATTTTTATGTCTGATCGAATTAAGCGCATGATGATGGCATTAGGCATGGAAAAAGGGGAAGCAATTGAGCATAAAATGGTATCGAATGCCATTGAAAAAGCTCAGCGCAAAGTAGAAGGCCGTAACTTCGATATTCGTAAGCAACTGCTTGAATACGATGATGTGGCGAATGATCAGCGGCAAGTTATCTATCGTCAACGCTTTGATATGATGGTGTCCGACGATTTGTCGGAAGCCATTGCTGCCATGCGTGAAGACGTGGTGATGGGCGTGATTGATGAATTTATTCCTCCGCAAAGTATTTTTGATATGTGGGACGTGGCAGGTTTAGAAGAAAAACTGCGCAACGAATTCAGTTTGGATGTCCCTGTGGCAAAGTGGCTTGAGGAAGATAAAAAACTGTATGAAGAACCACTTCGTCAGAAGATTTTAGATTGTTTTATTCAAGATTATCAAACTAAAGAGCAGGTAGCTGGTGAAAAGCAATTCCGTGCGTTTGAAAAGCAGGTTTTGCTGCAAGTATTGGATACACTCTGGAAAGAGCACCTGCAAACCATGGATATGCTTAGACAAGGCATACATTTGCGCGGTTATGCGCAGAAAAACCCCAAACAAGAGTACAAGCGTGAATCGTTTGAATTATTCCAAGGTTTGATGGAACAAATCAAATTTGAGGTCATTCAAGTCATTACCCGAGTTAAGGTTCAAACAGCTGATGAAGCAGAAAAAATTGAGCAAGCTCGTCTTCAGCAAGAAGAACAAATGAAGATGAGCATGGTACATAAGGCTGCGGATTCATTAGCGGGTTCTGATTCATCTCAAGGAACGGCAGAGAGCGTTGCAAGAAGCTTTCCGAAGGTAGGGCGTAATGAGCCATGTCCTTGTGGATCGGGTAAAAAATACAAACAATGTCACGGTAAATTAGTTTAAGTTGGAGTAGGTAATAAATGGCAGTTGGCTTGCAGGAATTTCCATTCATTCCGGGCATTGATGGAATCAGAATTGGTGTAGCAGAAGCGGGTATTAAAAAACCAAATAATAAAGATTTGGTGGTGTTTGAAATCTGTGAAGGTGCAAGTGTTGCCAGTGTGTTTACACAGAATGCTTTCTGTGCCGCACCCGTTCGAATTTGCCGATCTCATTTAGCTCAGGCGAATGCGCGTTACTTATTAATTAATACAGGTAACGCAAACGCCGGCACAGGTAAATTCGGTGTCGAAAATGCGATGACCACTTGTCACTACTTAGCGGAGCAAGCAGGCGTTGATGTTGAGTCTGTATTGCCATTTTCGACAGGGGTAATTGGAGAGCCATTGCCAGTTGAGAAAATTACACTAGCTATCCCAAAGGCCTTGCAGAACTTGGCTGTCGATAATTGGTCAGCTGCAGGTATGGGGATCATGACCACGGACACCTTGCCAAAGGGCTCTTTCCGTGAGTTTAGTTTTGATGGTAAAACCTTCCGTATTGCGGGTATTTCAAAAGGTGCGGGTATGATACGCCCTAACATGGCGACCATGTTGGGCTATGTTTGCACCGATGTGGCAATTGCGCCTGAATTGTTACAACAGCTTTTGAAAAAAACCACCGATAAGAGCTTTAACCGCATCACAGTGGACAGTGATACCTCTACCAACGATTCTTGTGTGGCTATTGCGACGGGTAAGGCTGGTAACCCTACTATCGAAACTTTAGATACGCCGTTGGCACAAGCATTTGAAGTGGCGTTCACCGAAGTAATGCAAGAATTAGCGCATGCGATTGTTAGGGATGGCGAAGGTGCGACCAAGTTTGTCGCTGTTGAAGTGATCGGAGCAAAACAAATGGATGATGCAACCAAAACGGCATTTGAAATTGCGCATTCGCCTTTGGTAAAGACAGCGTTATTTGCCTCTGATCCAAACTGGGGGCGTATTTTGGCTGTTGTGGGTCGTGCTGGTGTTGAGGATTTGGACGTAGATAGGGTTCAGCTTCATATTAATGGTTTTGAAATTGCTCGCGATGGCGGCCGTTCACCTGGTTATTTGGAGGAGCATGGTGTGAAAGCCATGGCGCCACAAGACATTCATATTTGTGTGGACTTGGGCATGGGAGAGCAAAAGGATGTGGTTTGGACGACAGATCTATCCCATGAATATGTCACTATTAATGCTGAGTATCGTACCTGATGTTGGTTAGAGTGGCGGTTGGCTTGATTATGCGTGGTGATCAAGTCTTTATTGCACTACGTGATTCTACTAAACATCAAGGTGGTCTTTGGGAGTTTCCTGGCGGTAAAGTTGAATCTGGTGAGTCGGTTGAGCTGGCATTGTCTCGTGAACTTGAAGAAGAGTGTGGCATTCGAGTCTATGCATGCGAACTCTTTCAAACCATTGCTCATGATTATGGTGACAAACAGGTTGAGTTGATCTTTTATAAGGTGACAGAGTTTTCTGGTGAGCCTCATGGTAAAGAGGGTCAAGAAGTTCGTTGGGTGTCCTTGTCGCAACTCAAAGCATTTTCGTTTCCTGAAGCAAATGTACCAATAGTGGATGCTTTATCGTCAAAATGACGTTTGTCTAACACAAAAAAAGAGCTTAACTTGAGCTCTTTTTTTTTGTTCTCTTTTTCGTTTGTTGCCAAGGCTTTAATTTAGGATTTGAGCTAACAGTTGTCTTACAGTGCCTGGCTCAAATGGCTTGCCACAAATAGCATCGACACCTTCTTGGGTGATGTTGGATAATTGGCTTTCATCCGCATTGGAGCTAACCATCAAAATTGGGATGTGAGCGGTTTCAGGGTTTTGCCTGACTGCGTCAGTCAGTTCGCGGCCATCCATTTCAGGCATATTGTAATCGGTTACGATCAAATCAAATTCTTCTGTATTCAATCGTTCGATGGCTTCACGACCGTTTTCGGCAAACTGAATGTCTTCAATACCCATGGTGTTGAGTGTTTTGCTGATGTGTTTTCTCGCCGTTGTGCTGTCATCTGTCACTAATACTCGTAAACTGTGAGGATCGAACATTTCAAGGTCGATTTCCTCCGCTACTATTAGGTCAAGTGTTGCGTGAATGGCTCTTTTAAGGTCTTTTTGATTAAAGGGTTTAGGGAGAATGGCTAAAACCCCAGCTTGCTTTAGGTGCTCCAGATATTCACGGTTTCTTTCACTGGAAATCAGCATAAAGCACTGCTCTTCGGTTTCCTGGTTACTGCGAATTTGATCAATCAATTCGTTTGCTGAGCCATCAGGTAAATACATAGAAGAAATTACTAGATCAGGCGGAAAGCTCGTAAGAATCTCAATGGTTTGTTTTATGTCATTGGCATATTCAATTTGTTTAATGCCTGCGTCTTCAAGTGCTTTTGTGATTATTTTTCTTTGTGTTTCCGATGGTTCCACAAGAAGAAAAGATAAATCGCTAATTGCTGCGTATGCGCTCATAAACTGCTTTGCCCATTGGTTATCTTTATTGTGATTAATGTTGTAAAAGTTGATTCAGCTAGTGCTGAAAAGTACGTAATTCTATTATACTAATTGGGTTAATATCATTATTCTAGTAGATTAAATTATTTAGGGGTTTTCATGCCTACGGCAAGTGCCTGTCATATCTTGGTTAAAACCAAAGCAGAAGCGTCTTTAATTAAACAAAAATTGGATAAGGGTGGTGATTTTCACAAGCTTGCGAAACAGTATTCTACTTGCCCTTCAGGTAAGAAAGGTGGTGACCTTGGTGAATTCCGTAAAGGGGAAATGGTGCCTGCTTTTGATAAGGCGGTTTTCAATGGGCCTTTATTGACAATACAAGGTCCAATTAAAACCCAATTTGGTTTTCATTTGATCAAAGTATTGTACCGAAATTAACAAAAAATAGGATTCAGATTATGACTACGCCTGTTCAATTAGATGAAAATTACTTTGTTGCAGCGCAAATATCTGTCGAAGATTTATCTGTGTTAAAAGAGCAAGGTTTTACACTGATTGTGAATAATCGTCCTGATGGCGAAGTAGAGGATCAACCCACTGCGCAACAGCTTCAGCGGGCCGCGGAAGCCTTAGGTTTGCAATATGCTTGGAATCCAATTGAATTGCCAAAATTAGCCCAAGAGCACCTTAATAAACAAGCTGAGGTTATTATACCGACACAAAAGACATTGGCTTTTTGTCGAACAGGAACCCGTTCGTCAGTACTTTGGGTATTAATGGAAAATGCCAAAGGGCGGTCTTATGCTGATTTGGCTTCACATGCCTCAGCAAAAGGCTTTGATTTGTCTCGTTGTGAGACAGCAATGGCACCGTTATTACAAGGCCAATAGTGAGAGTATGGTTAGTCGTCCTTCTTTAGAAACCGCAACAGCTGCAGATCCAGATCGTTTTGTCGAACCCTTAGAACTTGGTAAACGAGTAAAAGAAATTCGTTTGGCCAAAGGTTGGACTCTAGAAGAGGTAGGGAAACGCACTGGAATAGCCCGATCGACTTTGTCAAAAATTGAAAATGACCAAGTGTCGCCTAGTTTTACCATAGTTCAGAAACTCATAAATGGGTTAGAAATGGACTTGCCGCAACTCTTTGTTGAGGCGAGTGATCAATCCATTGCTGGACGTCGCGATATTACTCGTAAGGGTAAAGGGGAGTCACATCCTACTGCGACTTATGAGCATGAATTGTTAAATTACTCAATCAGTCGCAAAAAAATGGTGCCTTTCAAAACTCGCGTGAGAGCGCGTTCATTTGCGGAATTTAAAGAGTGGGTTCGTCATGATGGCGAGGAATTTTTATTGGTTTTGCAGGGTAAAATTAATTTTTTCTCTGAACTCTATGAACCAATTGAATTAAAAGAAGGGGATAGTGTGTATTATGATGCCACTATGGGGCACGCAGTAACATCATTGTCAGCAAAGGATGCTGAAATATTGTGGGTTGTAGCCCGATAACATAAAAAGTCGAAAATAAAATAAGGTTGTAAATTGATATGAAAGAGTGGGAGTTAACAAGTTGGAGAAATAAAACGGCACTTCAACAGCCGGTTTATCCAAGTGCTGAGCATCTGGCTCAAGTAGAAAGTACTTTGGGAAAAATGCCTCCGCTTGTTTTTGCAGGTGAGGCGCGTCAGCTGAAAAGTGCATTAGCGAAAGTGGCTAATCGTCAATCCTTCTTGTTGCAAGGTGGTGACTGTGCTGAGAGCTTTGCAGAATTCCACGCTAACAATATTCGCGATACTTTTAAGGTGATGCTGCAAATGGCGGTGGTGCTGACTTTCGCAGGCAAGTGCCCAATCGTTAAAGTGGGTCGTATGGCGGGACAGTTTGCCAAGCCAAGATCGGCAGGCTCTGAGACGGTTAACGGGGTTGAGTTGCCAAGCTATCGTGGTGACATCATTAACGGCATCGAGTTTAATGAACAAGCTCGCGTGCCAGATCCTGAGCGTCTTATTCAGGTTTACAACCAAAGTGCTTCTACGATGAATTTGTTGCGTGCTTTTGCTCAAGGCGGCTTTGCAGACCTACATGAAGTTCATAAGTGGAATTTAGACTTCTTGAATGCCAGTCCGGCAGGCGATCGTTTCCAAAGCGTAGCGGATAAAATAGATGATGCGCTTCAGTTCATGGAGGCTTGTGGTATTGGGCCGGGTTTGGCGCAGCTTAAAGAAACAGAGTTTTACACCTCTCATGAAGCGCTTTTATTGCCTTATGAGCAAGCTTTGACTCGTCAAGATAGTCTTACGGGGGAATGGTACGACTGTTCTGCGCACATGTTGTGGATTGGTGATCGTACGCGTCAATTGGATGGCGCTCATGTGGAGTTTTTGCGTGGCGTACAAAATCCAATTGGGGTTAAAGCGGGCCCGAGTATGGATCCTGAAGATCTTGTGCGCTTGTGTGATATCTTAAACCCGAACAATGAAGCCGGTCGCTTAAATGTCATTGTGCGTATGGGCGCAGACAAAGTGGAAGATGGTATGCCTGCCTTGATTCGTGCGGTTGAACGCGAAGGTAAGAGGGTGGTTTGGAGTTGTGACCCAATGCACGGTAATACGGTGAAGGCTTCTACTGGCTATAAGACGCGTCACGTGGATGATGTGTTAAAAGAGGTTCAACAGTTCTTCCAAGTGCATAACGCTGAAGGTACTTACGCCGGTGGTGTGCATTTTGAAATGACAGGGCAAAATGTTACAGAATGTGTTGGTGGCGCTTTCCAAGTAACGGAAGCGGATTTGGCGGATCGTTACCATACTCACTGCGATCCTCGTTTGAATGCTGACCAATCGTTGGAATTGGCTTTCATGATCTCTGAGACACTGAAAAAAGCACGTGCTTAATTTGTCATATTCAAAAGCTTTTGCTCTTAGCGTTATGATGACTCATTAAATATGGCGAAGCGCTGAATAAAAAAGACCTGCTACTCAGCAGGTCTTTTTTATTGCTCGCTAACACTAAACTCTTGTGGCAAAGAATGACGCACTTATCCTTTGCGGCGACGAAAAGCAGATGTGGCTGATTTAGAAGTGATGTCGATTTTTGCCATGATCATGGCCATTTCATCGGCTTCAGCTTGCTGTTGTTGTTTAAGCTTTTCTTCGCGTTCTTTTTTTGCGGCACGTTCAGCTTCGTTGAGCATTTTTTGAATGCTGGCTTTGCTACGTGGGCGAGTGGGAGCTTTTTTCTCTTCTTTGGCAGGTTCGTCTAACCTGTCTTCAGCAATCAACTCACCAAAGAAAGAGCGTGCGGTAGGTTTTGGCTCTGCCGCCTTTTGAGGGAGTTCTACGGTTTTCTTTTGCGCCGTTTTTCTTGGCTTCTTTACCGGTTCTGCCGTTGATACGCCATTAGCGTCAAACATGGCTTTTTTGCCGAAGTTTAGATTGACGGATTTTTCTGCGGTTTGCGCTATTTTATAGCCTCGTAAACTTTCGCCGTTGTAAATGGTTAGATAATCTGATTCCAATTCATAAAGCTCTTGCTTGTCACTGGTGTCAAATAGTTCCTCAACAGTGAATGCTTCCATGCCATGTTCACGAATGTCATTGTACAGTGGGAATTCCAGGCCTTCGTTTGTCGCTTCGACATATTGTTCAAAGCGTTGGAAACCACTGTTAAATGACGTTCCTATATAGTGTTTTCCAGTAATGTTATTTGTGATTTTAAAAACAACCAAAATTGCTGCCTCTTAACTTGTCTTTGTAAATAGCAAATACACACCGCTCACCTTTGCGTGTAAAAAAGGTGATCGACGTAAAGAATGAAAATTATTAGTGTTTGACGACTATGTTTAATCCGTCTCGAACATTGAGGTGGACATTTTCCACGCGATTGTCTTGTGCGATGAAGCGATTCAAGTCATTCACGGCAATGTCGCTGTTTTCTTGCGGATCTAGAACCCGGCCTTGCCACAATGAATTATCTATGATGATTAAGCCTCCAGAACGTACTAGCGGAAGCACTGCTTGGTAGTAGTTTAGATAGTTGCGCTTATCAGCATCGATAAAAACAAAGTCAAATTCTCCGTCTAAAGATTCAACCGTTTCGAGGGCAGGGCCAAAAACCGCTTGGATTTTATGGCCATGCTCGCTGCGATCAAAAAAGGATTGAGCAAATTCAATTGCTCTAGGATTGGTTTCACAGCAGATGAGCTGGCCTTGTGCTGGCATACCTTCGGCAATCGAAAGCGCAGAGTAGCCCGTGAACATGCCAATTTCTAAAGCACGCTTTGGTTGAGCAATTTTTGCTAATAACTTCAAGGTTCGGCCAATGGTCTTGCCTGATAACTTATTTGGGTAGCCCATATCCGAGTAAGTCTTTTCTACTAACTCGAGTAACAGTTCAGGTTCTGCTTGAGTGGTCTCAATACAGTAATCGTCAAGAATATCGAGGTCCATAACGCCTTTGTTTGATGAAGTCTATGTGAAACGGAGGGCAATTTTACCCGTTAGCAGCAGAATGTCTATGGCTGAAAGTGAGAAAAAACACTTGATTTTCTCATCCTTGAGAGAATTCACATGTTTTGCGTAATTGCCAAATTAAAGTCGCATGATGATACGAAAAATGATAGGTTATGCGCTTAAATTTCCATGTGCTCTTTGGTATGGAGCACCACTGACTCCGATAGGGGAATAAAATGCCTGTAATTACTTTGCCAGATGGCAGTCAACGCTCTTTTTCTGATCCGATAACTGTGATGCAAGTGGCCGAAGATATTGGTCCTGGACTTGCGAAAGCAACGGTGGCGGGTCGCATCAATGGTCAGCTTGTCGATGCTTGTGAATTGATCTCAGACGATGCGGATCTTAGCATAGTGACTGGTAAGGATGCAGAAGGGGTTGAAATTATTCGCCATTCCTTTGCTCACCTTGTTGGTCACGCGGTTAAGCAATTGTACCCAACGGCTGAAATGGCCATAGGTCCGGTAATAGATGAAGGTTTCTATTACGATATTGCGTATGAGCGCCCCTTTACACCAGAGGATCTTACCGCTATCGAAAAGCGCATGGCTGAGTTGATCAAAACGGATTATGAGGTCGTAAAGAAGATGACGCCAATTGCCGATGCACGTCAGCAGTTTGTTGATCGAGGTGAATCTTATAAGGTGGCTCTTATCGATGATATGGACGACTCTGTCAAAGAAGTGGGTTTGTATCATCACGAAGAATACATGGATATGTGTCGTGGTCCTCATGTGCCGAATACACGTGTATTGCGTCATTTTAAATTGATGAAATTAGCGGGTGCGTACTGGCGTGGTGATTCTAATAATGAGCAATTGCAGCGTATTTATGGTACGGCGTGGAACGATAAGAAAGAATTAAAAGCCTATTTGACTCGTATCGAAGAAGCTGAAAAGCGTGATCATCGTAAACTGGGTAAGAAACTCGACCTTTTCCATGTACAAGAAGAAGCGCCTGGTATGGTGTTTTGGCATCCAAAAGGTTGGCGTTTATATCAAGTGGTTGAGCAATATATGCGTCAGAAACAACTTGATAATGGCTACCAAGAAGTGAAAACGCCACAAATCGTGGATCGTGTGTTGTGGGAGAAATCCGGTCACTGGGGTAAGTATCATGAAAACATGTTTACTACTCATTCTGAAAACCGTGATTATGCCGTGAAACCCATGAACTGTCCGTGCCATGTTCAGGTGTATAACCAAGGTCTAAAAAGTTACCGTGATTTGCCATTCCGTATGGCGGAGTTTGGGTCATGTCACCGTAATGAACCGTCTGGTGCATTGCACGGTATTATGCGTGTTCGTAACTTTGTACAGGATGATGGACATATTTTTGTGACAGAAAGTCAGATTCAGCAAGAAGTCTCTGAATTTATTAAGCTGTTGCACGAAGTTTATGCAGATTTTGGTTTTGATAATATTATTTATCGTTTGTCTACTCGCCCAGAACAGCGAGTGGGTTCCGATGAGGTTTGGGATAAAGCTGAGAAAGCTTTGGCGGATGCCTTAGATGCAGCTAACCTTGGATGGGAAGAATTGCCAGGCGAAGGGGCTTTTTATGGGCCCAAAATAGAGTTTTCTCTAAAAGATGCGATTGGTCGTGTTTGGCAATGCGGAACGATGCAGGTCGACTTCTCAATGCCAACGCGTTTGAGTGCGCAGTATGTATCCGAAGATGGATCACGCCAAACACCGGTTATGTTGCATCGAGCCATCGTGGGTTCTTTAGAGCGTTTTATTGGTATCTTGATTGAAGAGAGTGAAGGGGCTTTCCCTGCTTGGTTGGCTCCAGAGCAAGTGGTAATAATGAATATCACTGATCGCCAAGCAAATTATTGCTCTGATTTGGAAAAAAGATTGAATTCAAACGGTTTTAGAGCAAAACTTGACTTGAGAAACGAGAAGATCGGGTTTAAAATTCGCGAGCATACTCTTCAACGAGTTCCTTATATGATCGTTATCGGCGACAAAGAAGTTGAAAATCAACAAGTCGCAGTGCGAACCCGTTCAGGCGAAGATCTTGGAGTAATGAGTATTTCTGATTTTGAAGATTTGCTTCAAAAAGAAGTTGCTCGCCGTAGCCGTAAACAAGAAGTGGAGATAGAGCTATAAAAGGTAATATGAATCGTGGGCGTGCCGCTAACAAGCAGCGTCCTCAAATCAACGAGAACATTCGAGCAACTGAAGTGCGTTTAATCGCAGCGGATGGTGAACAAATTGGTGTTGTATCGATTGAAGAGGCGCTAAAAGCAGCTCAAGAAGCGGGCCTTGATTTAGTACAAATCGCTGACTCTGATCCAGTTGTTTGTAAAATTATGGACTACGGTAAGCATGTTTTTGAGCAGAAAAAAGCAAAGGCTGCTCAAAAGAAAAATGCGAAGCAAATCCAGGTTAAAGAAATGAAATTCCGTCCAGGGACGGAGGAAGGGGATTATCAGGTAAAACTCCGCAACCTGATACGTTTCCTTGAAGGCGGGGATAAGGCCAAAGTATCACTTAGATACCGCGGTCGTGAAATGGCCCATCAGGAGCTTGGAATGCAGCTTATGAATCGAGTCGCTCAAGACTTAGAGGAATACGGTACTGTTGAACAAGCTGCGAAAATGGAAGGTCGTCAATTGACTATGGTGCTAGGCCCCAAAAAGAAGAAGTAATTTCTCATGCGGCGTGATGGTGCGTCGCGTAAGCAAATTACATTAACATTAACGAATGCGAGAGTGGTTTTATCATGTCCAAAATTAAGTCACACAGTGGCGCAGCTAAGCGCTTCAAACGTACCGCGAATGGTTTTAAACATAAGCAGTCTCATACTAGTCACATTTTGACTAAGAAATCGACTAAGCGTAAACGTCATCTTCGTTCTTTGAACCAAGTTGCACAAAGCGACAAAGCGTTAATCGTACGCATGTTGCCATACGTTTAAGTCTCATTTTTAGTTATTAATTCATTAGTATAAAGGGTTTATATTATGCCTCGCGTAAAACGTGGTGTTCAGGCTCGTCGCCGTCACAAGAAGATTTTAAAGCAAGCTAAAGGTTACTACGGTGCACGTAGCCGTGTATTTCGTGTAGCAAAACAAGCTGTCATCAAAGCTGGTCAATACCAATACCGTGACCGTCGTCAGCGTAAGCGTCAATTCCGCGCATTGTGGATTGCTCGTATCAACGCAGCGGCTCGTCTAAACGGTTTGTCTTACAGCCGTTTCATTGCTGGTCTTAAGAAAGCGGCAATCGAAATCGACCGTAAAGTTTTGGCTGATCTAGCTGTGTACGAGAAAGAAGTTTTTGCAGCGATCGTTGAAAAAGCGAAAGCAAGCTTGGCTTAATTCTGACGTAGCCTTAGGGTGATTCGATCTTGAAAGAGCATCTCTTAATAGAACGAGTAACTCAATGCAGTCTTTGATAGGGGAAGAGCCAATGCTCTTCCCCTATTTTATTTTTTGGAGTGAATAATGGAGAACCTAAAGCAGATTCTTGCTGATGCGCTAAGCGCGGTGGCTGCTTCTGAAAGTGAGTCCGAACTAGATGAGGTTCGTGTACAGTATCTAGGTAAAAAAGGCGCTCTGACCGCGTTATTAAAACAGCTTGGTAATGTCTCTGCAGAAGATAGACCTAAGTTCGGTCAGTTAGTGAATGAGGCGAAAGGCCAAGTTCAAGAAAAGCTTAATGAGCGCAAAGCTGCTTTAGTGAAAGCCGCTTTAGATGCCAAGCTTGCAACAGAAACAATTGATATTTCTTTGTCTGGAGTAGGCGAAGAGGTAGGTGGCTTGCACCCAGTCACTCGTACCATGGAGCGTATTGAATCTTTCTTCCGTGGTATTGGTTTTGATGTGGCGGCTGGCCCAGAAATCGAAGATGATTATCATAACTTCGAAGCATTGAATATTCCTGCGCATCACCCAGCTCGAGCAATGCAGGATACTTTTTACTTCAATCCTAATACCGTGTTGAGAACCCATACGTCACCTGTACAAGTGCGTACTATGGAAACCTCTCAACCACCAATCCGTATTATTTGTCCTGGTCGCGTTTATCGTTGTGATTCTGACCAGACTCACACGCCTATGTTCCACCAAGTGGAAGGCTTGTTGATCGACGAAAACATTTCTTTTGCGGATTTGAAAGGCATTCTTCAACAATTCTTAAACGTATTCTTTGAAGACGATCTGAAAGTGCGTTTCCGTCCAAGTTATTTCCCATTCACTGAGCCATCTATCGAAGTGGATATCATGCGTACTAACAGCAAAGGCGAAGAGTCTTGGTTGGAAGTGCTCGGCTGCGGTATGGTGCATCCAAAAGTATTGGAAATGTCTGGTATTGACTCAGAGAAGTACACAGGCTTTGCTTTTGGTATGGGTGTTGAGCGTTTTGCCATGTTGCGTTACAAGGTGGATGACCTACGCATGTTCTTTGAGAACGATCTACGTTTCCTCAAACAGTTTAAGTAATCAGTCGACCTAGGATGTTTATATGAAAGTTAGTGAGAATTGGCTAAGAGAGTGGGTCAATCCAAACATCAGTAGCGATGATTTGGTTGCTCAAATTACCATGGCCGGCTTAGAAGTAGATGAAGTATTGCCAGCGGCGGCACCATTTAGCGGTGTGGTTGTCGGTGAAATATTGGCCGCTGAGCCACACCCGAATGCCGACAAATTACAGGTTTGCCGTGTATCCGATGGTAATGAAGAATTCCAAGTGGTTTGTGGCGCGCCAAACGCTCGTCCAGGAATCAAGATTCCGTTTGCCAAAATTGGTGCCGTATTAGGCGATGATTTCAAAATCAAAAAAGCCAAATTACGTCAGGTTGAGTCGTTCGGTATGTTGTGTTCCGCTTCTGAATTGGGCGTAAGTGAAGACAACGATGGCATCATGGAATTGCCACTAAGTGCGACGACAGGCGAAGATTTTCGCGCTTTTCTAGGCTTAGATGATCAGATTATTGATGTTGATTTGACGCCAAACCGCAGTGACTGTCTAAGTGTAGCGGGCTTGGCTCGTGAAGTAGGCGTATTGAACAAGGTGGACCTAACGCGGGTTGCTGTTCAAGCAGCAGAGGTGAACGTCGCAGATACTTTCCCTGTGAAAGTTGAGGCGACAGAAGCTTGTCCACGTTACCTTGGTCGTGTCATTCGTGGTGTAAATGTTGGCGTAGAAACGCCATTATGGATGACAGAGAAATTACGTCGCAGCGGTATTCGCTCGATAGATCCGATTGTTGATATTACCAATTATGTGATGTTGGAATTGGGTCAACCTATGCATGCTTTTGATCTAGCGAACTTAAATGGTTCTGTGGTTGTGCGTATGGCCGATGCAGGAGAGAAAATCTTACTGCTAGATGGCCAAGAAATCAGTTTGCGCGACGACACTATGGTCATTGCTGATGAGCAAGCGCCACTTGCCATTGCTGGTGTCATGGGCGGCGAAGGTTCCGGTGTCAACGAGAAAACTCAAGATATCTTTCTTGAAAGTGCTTTCTTCACACCGTTAGCTCTTGCAGGTAAAGCCCGTTCTTATGGTTTGCATACGGACTCTTCACATCGTTTTGAGCGTGGTGTTGATGCTTCTTTGCAAGAAAAAGCCATTGAGCGTGCGACTCAGTTAGTGCTAGAGATTGCCGGTGGTCAAGTTGGCCCAATCACCCAAGCAGTAAATGAAGACGCCTTGCCTGTGGCGGCACAGGTGACTTTGCGTCGTCAAAAACTCGATCAGTATCTTGCCATGTCTTTAGATAAAGACTTGGTGACTGATATTCTGACACGTCTTGGTCTTGAGATGGTTGAAGTGACGGATCAAGCTTGGGTGGCGAAAGCGCCATCACATCGCTTTGATATCGCTATCGAAGCGGACTTGATTGAAGAGGTGGCTCGTATCTATGGTTACGATAATCTGCCTTCCTCTATGCCGACAGCGGCGGTAAACTTCACACCTTTGAGTGAATCCAAAACGCCGATTCAATCATTGCGTGCTACTTTAGTGTCTTATGGCTATCAAGAGGCGGTCACTTACAGCTTTATTGACCCTGATTTGAGCAAGCAGTTCTTGTCTGAAATTGAGCCTGTGCCATTGGAAAACCCTATTTCAGCGGATATGGGAGTCATGCGTCCAAGTTTGATTCCAGGCTTGGTGAAAGCCTATTTGTACAATCAGAATCGTCAGCAATCGCGTGTTCGCTTGTTTGAAACGGGTCGTCGCTTTGTCGGTTCAGTAGAGGCGTTGGCTGAATTGGATCAACAATTGCAAATTTCCGGTCTGATTGCTGGAAGTCGTCATCCAGAAGCTTGGTACCACAATAATGAGAAAGTCGATTTTTATGATCTCAAAGCGCATGTGGAGGCTTTGTTTGCGGTGAATAATGGTGGTCAACCGACTTATCAGCGTTCTACCTGTGAATTCTTGCATCCAGGTCGCTCGGCAGACATTTACCTCAATGGTGAGTTTGTTGGTTTGATGGGGGAATTACATCCACAATTGGCGAAAGAGATCGGTGCTAAGCAAACTCTGTATGTATTTGATATTGCTTTAGACGCGGTATTGAATGCAACATTGCCAGAGTATCAAGCGGTATCTCGTTTCCCAGAAGTGCGACGTGATCTTGCTTTGTTAATGGATCGTAGTGTACCAGTCAGTGAGTTGGAAGCGGTGATTGCTCAATCTGCAGGCGAAGCCTTCAAAGATGTCTTAGTTTTTGATGTTTATCAGGGGCAAGGCATTGATGAATCGAAAAAAAGTGTCGCTTTGGGCTTGACGTGGCAGCATCCTTCACACACTCTTAGTGATGAAGAAGTGAACAACTCTGTCGAGCAGGCGGTGAAAACACTGTCTGAAAAATTGGGAGCCGTTGTAAGGGGGTAGATTTATGGGATCGTTGACGAAAGCAGACCTTGCTGAAAACTTAGTCGATTCAATTGGTCTTAGTAAAAAAGATGCTAAAGATTTGGTTGAGGGTTTTTTCGGTGTTGTGCGTAATTCCCTTGTTGAAAGAGAGCAAGTGAAATTGTCTGGCTTTGGTAACTTCGAAGTTCGTGAGAAGAGTCAACGGCCTGGTCGAAATCCTAAAACAGGGGAAGAAATTCCAATCACTGCTCGTACTGTTGTTACCTTTAGACCGGGTCAAAAACTCAAGTCTAAAGTTGAAGATTACATGCAAGAGTAATTGTTAATGACGTCTGAAAAGCCACCTTTATGGTGGCTTTTTTGCTTTTGTATGCATTAAGTTAACTGGGTAAATTGTTGATCAGGGATAATGAGATAGAGTGATGAATAATGATATTTAGATCAATGCTTAATCTATTTGATTTGCTTTTGATAATGCGTTGATAAAATCGAAAAAAAGTTAATAAAAGTCTTCCCTTTTCAATTCGTTATAGTAATATACGCACCCGCTGACAGCGACAGAGTTGTTGTTTGCATCGGGGCGTAGCGCAGCCTGGTAGCGCACTAGCATGGGGTGCTAGTGGTCGCAGGTTCAAATCCTGCCGTCCCGACCAAGAATTTTAAGCCGCTATAGCTCAGTTGGTAGAGCATCTGACTTGTAATCAGAGGGTCCCGAGTTCGACTCTTGGTGGCGGCACCATTTCTTGGTGAAAATGTCTTGCTTTATGTAAGAGATAAAAAAAGATTTTGCTTTTGTTAAAGCCGCTATAGCTCAGTTGGTAGAGCATCTGACTTGTAATCAGAGGGTCCCGAGTTCGACTCTTGGTGGCGGCACCATTTAGATGGAATGATAAGAGTAAACTGCGTTAGCTATAGTTATGCCGCTATAGCTCAGTTGGTAGAGCATCTGACTTGTAATCAGAGGGTCCCGAGTTCGACTCTTGGTGGCGGCACCATTACTTCACTATTGAGAGAGTAATAATAACTTTTGGCATTAGCCGCTATAGCTCAGTTGGTAGAGCATCTGACTTGTAATCAGAGGGTCCCGAGTTCGACTCTTGGTGGCGGCACCACTTACTATTTTTAATAGTCATGGGCTTGCTAAATGAGTTGGATGTCTAGCTCAGTTGGGATTATGTCCTAACAAGGCGCATAGACACCGGGAGTTAAGAACTCCACATCTTTCCTCAAGATGTAAAACAATGATGGGTGTGTATCTCAGTTGGGATTTCGTCCTAACAAGGCGCATAGATACCGGGAGTTAAGAACTCTGATCGACAGATCTAAAATGGCAATGGGTGTGTAGCTCAGTTGGGAGAGCGTCGCCCTTACAAGGCGAATGTC
>NZ_JBSWYU010000017.1:0-58003 GCF_056161265.1 Marinomonas sp. ABL3_031 | reverse complement strand
CTTAGCTAAAGACAGTTTAAATTCTCTGTGATATTTGGACATAAAAAGACCCCCAGTAATTGGAATGTCCAACTATTGGGGGTCAGTTCAAATGCCGCCAAAAGGGCTTTTCGTTTGAATATCAAATGCCAGCGTTTTCCGCCTACGAATGATGGGCCATAAGGAATGGCGCTAACTCGCTTAATGACGGGCGTCTAATGCTGCCAAAAGGGCTTTTCGTTTGAATATCAAATGCCAGCGTTTTCCGCCTAGCTGGCGCCACAGCATGGCACCACGAACGCCAGCCAGCAAAATAGCACGTACTTGGTTGGCGATGTGTGCCTGTTGTAAGTAACGGCTGTCGCCATGTACTTGAATACGGAATGGCAACTTACTCAGTGAGTCCTGATATAAGCCAGAAATGGCGGCCATCATATTTTCATGCAATACCGAATCGTAGTGAGACTGCTTGGTGGCGATCTGCTCAATGCGTTGACCAATCAATGACAACATGTCGGTTTGTTTGGCCAGTTTGCTTTCCAAATGAACCAGACTTAACGCGTAGCGCAAAGTGTTTGGATTAAGGCTGTTTCTGTCTTTTCCCAAAGCTTGACGAGCAATGCGTCGCCCCATGGCCAGATTGGTTTGACAATCCCATTGGCCACCATAGATATCTTGTGTGGTTGGCGCGTCGAGAGTCAGTACACTCGTGATCAAGGGCTGCAAATAATCTTGCTCAACCTGACCTGTTTTGGCGAGATTGGCAACTAATTCTGCTGCTTGAAATACGGCGGATAGGGCAATAACTTGCTCTTTTTCTCGGTTACTCACGGCTTTTCTCTTTATCCATCAAGGTGAATCTGTCGCGATTATTTGTTAAACGCAGCGTTAATAATACCGCCACCTAGACACACATCGTCAAGATAAAACACCGCCGACTGGCCAGGTGTGATGGCACGCTGTGGCTCTTTAAAGCTCACTTCCACTCGGCCATCGGCTAATTCATTGAGTGTGCACTCTTGATCTGGTTGGCGGTAACGACACTTGGCTTTGCAAACCAGAGGGAAACTGGGTTTTTGTCTGGCAACCCAATCAAAATTGTCGGCAATCAAGTGTGTTTTGAACAAGGCTTTATGCTGACCACCTTGTGTGACCTTTAGCACATTACGCTCTAGGTCTTTTTCAACAACGTACCAAGGATCATCTGAGTAATTGGCTAAACCGCCAATCCCCAGCCCTTGACGTTGACCAATGGTGTGGTACATCAAGCCATGATGGCGACCAATTTTGTCACCTTCAAGGGTCTCGATATCACCAGGTTGCGCAGGAAGATATTGTTCAAGAAAATCTTTAAAGCGACGTTCGCCAATGAAGCAAATGCCTGTGCTGTCTTTTTTATTGTGAGTGACCAAATCATGTTCTTCCGCGAGGCGGCGAACTTCTGGCTTTTCCAGTTCACCCACAGGGAATAGGGTTTTAGCGATTTCGTCTTTCCCCACCGCGTATAAGAAGTAACTTTGATCCTTGTTGTTGTCTAACCCTTTAAGTAATAAAGGCTCGCCTTCTTTTTCACCACGACGAACATAATGACCCGTGGCAATGTAATCGGCGCCTAATGCTAAGGCGTATTCCAAGAAGGCTTTGAATTTGATTTCTTTGTTACAGAGTATGTCTGGGTTGGGGGTTCGACCGGCTTTGTATTCGGCAAGAAAATGCTCAAAGACATTGTCCCAGTATTCCGCTGCAAAATTCGCGGTGTGCAATTGAATACCGAGCTTGTCGCATACGGCTTGAGCATCGGCCAGATCTTCTTTTGCCGTGCAATATTCCGTTCCGTCGTCCTCATCCCAGTTTTTCATGAACAAACCTTCCACTTGGTAACCTTGCTGCATCAAAATGAGGGCGGAAACGGAAGAGTCTACACCGCCGGACATACCGACGATGACTTTTTGGGTGCTGTTTGTGTTCGTCGCAATGGCGCTGTCGTTCATTCTTTGTTCAATCTCACTCAAAATAGGCTTTTGCCATGAAAGGCTATAAATGGCCAAAATTGTAACATTTTACTCCGCTTGAATGTGACCTCTTTCTGGGATTTTGACATCTTCTTGCTAGGTTCTTAGTAATGGATATATTTAGGTTGACCCATTTTCAAGGCGTATCTGGTGTGAGGAATTGCTTTGATAAAAAATGCAATGGTATCGGTGCCTTGTTATTAGCATCTTCAATGCAAGCATTGATCAATGGGCTACGATGTGGCTGTGCTTGAATCTCTTCATAGGTAAGCCATTGGCTGGACAATATATCATCGTCTAATTGCTCAGAGACCTGTTTAATCGGCCGACACAAAAGACAGAGTCTATGGTAAGTGTCGGCGCCAGAATAAGGCGTGAAAGCGTATAAACCGACCAAACCTATGGGCTCCACTAACCAACCAGACTCTTCCTGTGTTTCACGGATGACGGCAGTGATGACATCTTCATTGTTTTCCACGTGGCCGGCGGGTTGATTGAGGACGATTTGCCCGTCCTGACGTTCCGTTACCATAAGATAGCGATCGCCCTGTGTGACCAGTGCGGCGACGGTGAGGTGAGGAAGTCGACTTGTTTCTTCGTTGTTCAAACTGGATTACCTCTTGTTGGAGTGCAGCGGTCGTCTCTGCGTATTGCCATTGTCCATGAGGTACCTGATCCAAGGTATAAGGTCCTATGGCATAGCGAATGAGTCTTAGTGTTGGAAAGCCTACAGCGGCGGTCATACGGCGAATTTGACGATTTTTGCCTTCTCGAATGGTTAGGCTAAGCCAGCTAGTAGGAACGGATTTGCGTTCACGAACCGGTGGCGTTCTTGGCCAGATTTGCGGTTCTGTCATGATCTCAGCCTGTGCTGGCTTAGTCATGCCATCTTTCAATTCAACACCTTGGCGTAACGTCTGTAGTGCTTGTTCATTGATTTCACCCTCCACTTGGACCCAGTAAGTTTTGGGCATTTTGAATTTAGGAGAAGCGATGAGATGTTGAAGTGCACCTTGATTGGTCAGTAACAACAAGCCTTCAGAGTCATAGTCTAAACGACCGGCAGGATAAAAATGCGCTGCTTGAATGTAATCTGCAAGAGTGGCTTTTTCACCCTCTGAGGTGAATTGGCTAAGTACTTGAAAAGGTTTGTTGAAAAGAATGAGGTTGCTTGGCATAACGCTGTAAGGTCATTAATCGACGAAAAGGGAAGGGCGAATCAAGGTCGCTTACTTCTTGACAGAAGCAAGATACCAAAAAACACCCCAAATATCGATACTGACAAGAGGGCGTCGCTTAGGCTGGAAGCGATTCTTTGCTGGTACTAACGGTTTCCTTTTTTACTGTCTCTTTTTTGGTGGTGTCTATTACAACAGGGTTGATGTCGATGGCATGAAGGCCACGTTCACCTGGTTCCACATCAAAAGTTACTGCTTGTCCGGCTTTTAGCGTCTTATACCCCTCGACGTTAATGGCAGAGTAATGAATAAACAAATCTTCATTAAAATCCTCTGAAACAATAAAGCCATAGCCTTTTGCATTGTTGAACCACTTTACGGATCCGTGATGCATGAGTCACTCCTTATCCACTCAAAATAATTACTCGATATTAATTTTGCTATAACCAACCTTGGTTGGTGAGCGCCAAAGGTGTCGCGTTTGTTGGGGTAGATTTCTAAATAGCTGCAAACTGTTTTGTGCCAGAGGTGGTAGAATCTTTTAGACAAAACATTGAATGCATTTTTAGATACCCTAATAATGAGCGTAGAAGTCGTTTTGGGATTTGTAAAATCCAATAGTCAATGTGTAGCGTAAATAAGTTGTAATGCGTCAGATTTGGCAAATTACGTGAAAAATTGTAGCCTCAGAGGCATATGATGATTGTAAATCAGAAAATTAAGCTAACATCAGAGGAAGATCAGCCGGGTCACTCTGGTGTTGCCATCGCACCAGAAGAAACCGAATTGAAACCACCTTCCATGTATCAGGTGGTGTTGTTTAATGACGACTATACGCCAATGGATTTTGTCGTATTTGTACTACAACGTTTTTTTTCAATGGACGGAGAGAAGGCCAAACAGGTAATGTTAGAAGTGCATACCAAAGGGAAAGGTGTTTGCGGCATTTACCCCTTTGATATTGCCGAAACGAAAGTGGCAATGGTTCAACAGTTCGTCCAGCAAAACGAGCACCCCTTAATGTGTGACCTACAAAAGGTTGATTGATTCAGAGAGAGGGAATAGCAATGTTAGATAAAGAACTAGAGCAAACCCTGAATACGGCTTTTAAAGCAGCACGAGACAAACGTCATGAATTCATGACGGTTGAGCACCTCTTGTTGGCTTTGATTGAAAATGGCGCCGCCTCAAGTGTATTAAAAGCTTGTGGTGTAAATTTAGAAACCTTAAGCAAGGAATTAATCGAATTCGTCGACAGTACGACGCCATTGATTCCTGAAGATGATGAAGAGCGTGAAGTGCAGCCAACATTAGGCTTCCAGCGCGTTCTGCAACGTGCCGTTTTTCATGTGCAATCCTCGGGTAAGCGTGAAGTGACGGGTGCTAATGTTCTTGTTGCTATTTTCAGCGAGCAAGAGAGTCAAACAGTTTACTTGTTAAAACGTCATGGTGTAGCACGCATTGATGTGGTGAATTACGTTGCCCACGGCATTTCTAAAATGGGCGATTCTACGGATGAAGTTGAGCAAGATGAGGAGACGGAAGAAACCAATACCGCGCCTCTGCAGAAGTTTGCACTCAATCTCAACGAAGAAGCGCGCAACGGTAAGATAGACAAACTGATTGGTCGCGAATACGAAGTAGAGCGTGTTATCCAGACTTTGTCCCGTCGTCGTAAAAATAACCCATTATTGGTTGGTGAATCTGGGGTAGGTAAAACCGCCATTGCAGAAGGCTTGGCCAAACGCATTGTCGATGGGCAGGTGCCAGATGTCATTGCCGATGGTGTTGTTTATTCCCTGGATCTTGGTGCGTTGTTGGCGGGTACCAAATACCGTGGTGACTTCGAAAAACGCTTAAAGCAGTTGCTAAGCGAGTTGAAGAAACTGCCTAACGCGATTCTGTTCATTGATGAGATTCATACCATCATAGGCGCAGGGGCGGCATCTGGTGGCGTGATGGACGCATCTAACTTGCTTAAGCCCGTCTTGAGTTCAGGTGGGTTGCGTTGTATTGGTTCGACCACCTTCCAAGAGTTTCGCGGTGTGTTTGAAAAAGACCATGCCTTAGCGCGTCGTTTCCAGAAAATTGATGTCAATGAACCTAGCGTTGATGATACCTATCAAATCCTCAAAGGCATCATTGGTGCCTTTGAAGAGCATCATCAAATCAAATACGAAGAACCGGCATTGTTGGCAGCGGCGGAATTGGCGCAACGTTATGTGACCGATCGTCATATGCCGGATAAAGCCATTGATGTGGTCGACGAAGCGGGCGCGTATCAAAGACTGCAGCCAGAAGAACAGCGTAAGTCTGTGATTACGGTGGCGGAAATTGAAGACATCGTCTCTAAAATTGCTCGCGTCCCTGTGAAAGCAGTGAATTCGGATGACAGACAGGTATTGGCAAACTTAGAACGTAACCTGAAAATGGTGGTGTTTGGGCAAGACGATGCGATTGATTCTTTGTCGGCGGCCATTAAGTTGTCGCGTGCTGGTCTGAAAGCCGAGCAGAAGCCGATTGGTTCCTTCCTAATGGCTGGCCCTACAGGGGTGGGTAAAACGGAAGTAACGAAACAGCTAGCCAAACAACTTGGTTTGGAGTTGATTCGTTTTGACATGTCCGAGTACATGGAACGCCATGCGGTATCGCGTTTGATTGGTGCACCACCGGGTTACGTGGGCTTTGATCAGGGCGGCTTGCTAACGGAAGCGGTGACCAAGAACCCACACAGTGTGGTTTTATTGGATGAGATTGAAAAAGCCCATCCTGAAGTCTTCAATTTGCTGTTGCAAGTGATGGACCATGGTACCTTGACGGACAATAATGGTCGCAAGGCGGACTTCCGCAATGTGATTTTGATCATGACGTCCAACGCCGGTGCGGAAGAATTGGCCCGTCGATCTATTGGCTTCTCGAATCAAGATAACTCTACCGATGGTATGGAAGTGATTAATCGTACTTTCACCCCGGAATTTAGAAACCGTTTGGATGCAGTGATTCAATTCCAGCAATTGGATGAACGCATCATCTTCAATGTGGTGGATAAATTCCTAGTGGAGTTACAGGCTCAGCTGGATCCAAAAGGCGTCTTGCTGGATGTATCAGACACCGCGCGGGGCTGGTTGGCCCACAAAGGCTATGATCGCCAGATGGGGGCTCGACCTATGGCGCGTGTGATTCAAGAGCATTTGAAGAAACCTTTGGCCGATAAGATACTGTTTGGCGATCTAAACGAAGGTGGTAATGTCAAAGTGACCTTGGACGAGAAAAAAGACATGCTTAAGTTTGACGTAGTGAAAGAAGCCGTTGTCCACTAACATGGCTAAAACATCACTTGCTTTACTTTATAAAGGTAAAAAAAACCACGCAATAGCGTGGTTTTTTATTAAGAAACAAACAAAGCTTCACAATGTAATTTGGTCGAGGAAGCAGGGATTATTAGCGAGCGCGGTAAACAATGCGACCCTTGGACAGATCGTAAGGGGTTAATTCTACTTTTACTTTGTCGCCAGTAAGGATGCGGATGTAGTTTTTGCGCATTTTTCCTGAAATGTGTGCGACAACAACGTGTCCGTTTTCTAATTCGACGCGAAACATGGTATTCGGCAACGTATCAATGATAGTGCCTTCCATTTCTAAGCCTTCTTCTTTTGCCACGATATGTGTCCTATGGTGTTAACTTAATTTGGTTTAATGACTTTACTGTTCAGTTTAGCGGCGCAGATGTAAAAAGCCTGTGAGAAGAATTCAGTGAGTATGTGCATTACTATAAATTCACTTCAATCAAGCCTAACGTTTTATTCACACCGAAAAAATTATCGAGGCATATTCTGCCTAAAAACCCAGCACAAGGCAAATTCCCATATGAGTTTTACGGGATTTATCCGAAAATTCGCTGCTTTTGCTGCATCTTAGCCAAGTCATTTAAGGCTTGGTTCTTGTCAGGTGAGACGATATTGCGCTCAAGTTGTGCCATGAAATCCCTGCGATGCATGAGCTTGGCTCCTAGTGATAACAAGTGTTCGGACTTTACTTGACAGTCGATAAGCTGGATGTGGAAGTCGTTTGCCCGGTCGCAGAAGGTTTTTAATGCTATTTTCGAAGCATTGGCCTCTAACGAAAACATAGATTCACCAAAGAAAACTTGTCCCATGGCCACGCCATAGAAACCGCCAATGAGCTGATCATCCTGCCAAACTTCAACAGAGTGAGCGTAACCCAATTTATGGAGTGATTGATAGGCTTGTTTGATGTCGTTGGAGATCCAAGTGCCTTCTTTGTCTGCGCGTAAGGCAGAGCAATGCCCAATGACCTCGTCGAAAACGGTATCGATGGAAAATTGATAACGCCCTTTTTTAATGGCTTTGCTGAGGGACTTTGAGGTATGGAAATCGTCAGGCCTGAGTACGCACCTGTGTTCGGGATGCCACCAGAGTATGGGATCTGGGTCACTGTACCAAGGGAAAAAACCGTGGCGATAGAGGTGAATCAATCGCTCGCATGATAAATCACCACCTAAAGCGGACAGGCCTTCTGGGTCTTGCAAGGCTTTATGAGGTTGTGGTGTATCGTAGGGGGACTCAGAGAGAATGATGAGTTCACAGGCGTCGTTACTGGTACTTTCCTGATGGTTTAAGTCATTTGAATGATTAGATTCTGAGTTAGTAGGCATGACGGTTAGGTTAATTCCTTACCATTTGATCATGAGTTTAGGCGCTTTTGTCATTTTTTCTGTCACCTTGTTCATATGACGGTCAAATTATCACCACTTTGAAAAAGTATAACCATTGTGAATGTAAATACCAAGCTTGATAAAAATCAAAAAAATCAAAAAAATCAAAAGAAAACAGTAAAGTTTTCCTAAAACCATTCGATATTGCCATTGTGGAAGAAAAGATATTCAAGTTGCGACTTGCTGTCACATTTTCACGATTATTTTGTACTAATGTGCACAAAGTAAAAAGGAAAAATGGCAGTACTGGTCAAAATTGACTGTTTTTTGTCCAAAAAAGGGTGCAAATAGAAAAAAAATAGAAAAAAAGTGCAAGGAGTGCTTGACCAATAAAGGAAAACTTGGTTTTAATCGATGCAGTCCTAAACGGTAATTCGAAAAATTGTTGGATGCAGTTTTGGAACTACTAGATGATTTGCTTTTATGGCAATTGTCACAAAAGTGAAACTGATTGGTTTTAAGATACATGAGTCGTTGATTTAACAACGTTTCTTGGTAAGACGAAAATCTATCAAAAGGTCTACAAGGCCACACAATATAATATAAAGGGGAATCTTGAATGAAAGCGATTAAACTTGCTTCTGTGTTTGCAGTATCTGCTGTGGCAGCTGCTGTGTCTACTACAACTCTAGCGGCTGAGCCTGTTTTTAAAGGTACTGCTGGTTTAAGTTACACATCAACTGACGATGCTAAAGATGCATCTTCTTCTAACGGTGAAGTAAACATCATCGGTGATACTGGTCTTGTTTATTTTGACCTAGATATGGATACTGATGAAGGTAATTTCGTTCTTGACGAAGCTTTCGTTAAAGCCGGTGCGGTTCAGTTCGGTGACTTCGATGGTACTTTGGCTGATGATGTTGCTTACAGTGCAGGTACTGAAAATGATGATGACGTTGCTAAGGATAACGACCTAGGTACAGATTTGGGCATTCGTTACATGGTTACTGATAGCTTGACTGTTGCTATTGAAAATGAAGAAGGCACAAACAAAGCCTCTGGTGTGGTTGCTTTTGAAACAACTGTTAGCGGTATTGATTTAGGTATTTCTGCTGCTGCAAGCTCTGATGATTCTGTATACACTTTGGGTGTAAGCGCGCCTCTAGGTATGGCTACTGTATCTGCTTTTTACCGTGGTGGTGAAGTTTCAGATGCTGATGTTGCAAACTATGGTGTTGGTCTAGATCTTGCCCTAACGGAAAGCTTAGCAGTTGCATTCCAATATTACACGCAAGATGGTGAGTCTGCAGCTAATGTAGATTTTGAAGACGCAGGTAACTCAGAAGTTACTTTGAACTACACTATGGGTGGCATTCGCTACTACGCAACATTTGTTGATTACGAAAGTGAAAGTACTAATGACTTCTCTATCATTGGTGCGGAAGCTTCTTTCTAAGATTCCCTCTTTTGTAAAAGAAAGTCTTTCTTAGGAAATACGAAAGCCAGCCCTTTGGGCTGGCTTTTTTTATGGTAAGCTTAACGGGTTTTTAGCCTGCTCTGGATTTGGCATGCTTTGGTTTTGGTTAGCATAAAATAGGAAGGCAAGTTTTGTCAGAAGAAATGAGTGAGTCTACTCGATCGCCAATGTGGGATATGTTTGCTAAGCAAGCGGCGTTTATTGCTGCTTTGTTATTATTGTTCTTTTTTGCCTTAGCAACTTATTCCTATCACTCTGATGATGCAGGGTGGTTTTATTCTGGTACAGGCGGTGCCATTCAAAATTCTATGGGGCCAATTGGTGCCACCTTGGCCGATCTCATGTCGGCATTTTTTGGTGCGCTATTTTACTCATTACCCCCTCTTTTTTTCTGGGTTGCCATTATTATTTGGCGTAATCCTCATGCTTTGTTACCGGTGAATAATGCCTTATTGAGCCTTATCGGCTGTATCCTGTACCTGTGTTTTGGTTCAGCGCTTTGCTTTTTGCACACGGTGGGCAATGCCGATTTACAATACGGCGCGGGTGGTATTTTAGGGCAAAGTCTCGGTACTGCTTTATATGGTGTTATTGGTTACGATGGCGCGACCTTGGTCAGCTTGGCTCTGGTGATTTTGGCGTTTACCCTCTTGTCGCAATTGCATTGGTTAGGTCTTATGGATAAGTTGGGCGAGGCTGTGTTCAAAAGCATTGCTTGGCTGAATAACAAATGGCGTGACAACAGAAATAAAAAAGCGCAGAAAAGAGCACAAAGAAAGAGCCTAGAGGCTGACCCTGTGACAGAAATCGAGGTGTCAGAAGAAGCGGAAGAGCCTGCCATTTTCCGTAAAAGACGTAATATAAACGCCCAAGCTCAGTCTGATGCAAGAGTAAACACCCTAGCGGATACTGAAGAAGAGAGGGCAGTCGGCTCTGTCAAAAAAGCAAAAAGCAGATTTGCCTTGTCGAGCTTGTTTGCGAAATCCACTTCAGCAGAATCGACAGACTCAGCAGAAGCAGAAACCAAACTACAGACGGAGCCAGAATTCGGTGGTCTTGACGATTTAACACTAGAGGATGCTGAGATCGACTTTGATGACACGCTTTACATAGAAGACCAATGGCCTAAACAAAGTGCTCAACATAATGAGCAAGCGTCATCTTCTCTAGACGCTGAAAGTGACAGCTTGTCGAGTGCCAAGGCGGATGAACTCTTGTTTGGTGATGCTCAGCCACTTATAGATCAAGATCCCATAGATCAACCATTTATAGATCAAGCTTCTTCTGATAAGTCGGTAACAGGCCAAGCTGGGCATAAGCCAGCGGTAAGAACCTTATCAGAAGCCAAGCAACTGGATAACTTGGCTGGGCCAGGGTCTTCTGATGAGCCGGTGAAACCACAAGAAAAGGCCTATACCTTGCCAGATCGTTCGGTATTGACTCAGCCTAAGCCAAAACAGGGGGGATATACGGAACAAGAGCTGCTGTCACTGTCCTCGTTATTAGAGCAAAGACTGCAAGAATTTGGCGTCAAAGCCGAGGTGGTGGAAGTGAATCCCGGCCCTGTGATCACGCGTTTTGAAATCCAACCCGCGGCTGGGGTGAAGGTCTCTCGTATTACCAATTTGGCGAAAGATTTAGCGCGCTCATTGAGCGTAATGAGTGTGCGTGTAGTGGAGGTGATTGCCGGTAAATCCACCATAGGCATTGAAATTCCAAATCAAGTGCGTGACACAGTGTATTTTTCCGAAGTCATTAACTGCGATATGTACGATAAGGCGTCATCTTGTCTGACCTTATCTCTTGGTCACGATATCTCCGGCGAGCCTGTGGTGGTGGATTTGGCCAAAATGCCTCACGTCTTAGTGGCCGGTACCACAGGGTCAGGTAAATCTGTCGGTGTGAATGCCATGATTCTCAGTATGTTGCTGAAATCCACTCCAGACGACGTACGTATGATCATGGTTGACCCTAAGATGTTGGAATTGTCTATCTACGAAGGCATTCCGCATTTGTTAACGCCCGTCATTACCGATATGAAAGACGCTGCCAATGGTTTGCGTTGGTCGGTCGATGAAATGGAGCGTCGCTATAAGCTGATGTCTAAACTCGGGGTGCGTAATATCGCTGGTTACAACAAAAAGGTGCGTGACGCCATTGCTGCTGGAACCCCCATTGAGGACCCTTTGTGGCAGCCTGAAATGGCCATGTTCTCAGAAGATGGCGTAGCACGCACTGTGCCTTATTTAGAGCCTCTCCCTTATATCGTCATAGTGGTCGACGAGTTTGCCGACATGATGATGATAGTAGGTAAAAAGGTGGAAGAGTTGATTGCTCGTATTGCACAAAAAGCCCGTGCCGCAGGCATTCACTTGATTCTGGCGACTCAGCGCCCTTCTGTGGACGTGATTACTGGTCTTATCAAGGCCAATATTCCGACCCGTATGGCGTTTCAAGTGTCTTCCAAAATTGATTCGCGAACCATTTTGGATCAAGGGGGCGCAGATCAGTTATTGGGTATGGGGGATATGCTTTACCTGCCTGCCGGTTTGCCAACGCCTATTCGGGTACATGGGGCCTTTGTTTCCGATGAAGAAGTGCACGCGGTAGTGGAAGAATGGAAGCAGCGCGGAGAGCCTGAGTACATCAATGATGTTGTGGTCAATCCAGAAGATTTGATGGCAGGCGATGGCGGGGAAGACAAAGATGCTTTGTATGATGAAGCGGTAAAGATAGTCATAGAAACTCGTAAAGCTTCTATTTCTTCTATTCAGCGCCGTTTGAAAATAGGGTACAACAGGGCGGCAAATCTGGTAGAAGCAATGGAAGCCGCTGGACTGGTTGGACCGATGGGAAGCAACGGTCAGCGCGACATTCTGATTCCAGAGTAGTTCTTGTTTAAGACAGGTCAATAGGAGAAACATCTTGAAAAAATCATGGCTGAGTGCCTTGTTTATCCTCACCAGTATGATGGTGACAGGAGCACTTTGGGCAGATGAAGCGGCGAGCACGAAACTGACGTCACTATTGGAGCAAAATCGTAATATTGAAGGGGAATTTCGTCAGGTTACCCAAGATGAAAAAGGCAAAACGCTGCAAATCAGTGAAGGCGTTTTTTTGCTGGCGAAGCCAAATCAATTTGTTTGGGACAGCATCAAGCCTTTTGCCCAGCGTATTGTTTCGGATGGCAAGACGATCACGGTTTGGGATGTGGATTTAGAGCAAGCTACGCAGAAACCATTATCCGGCGAGGTTGGGTCATCGCCAGCGGCCTTATTGGGCCAGCCGGCTGAAACGGTTTTACCCCATTACAATATCACCACCTTAGGACCTGAAACATTCCGCTTGTCGCCCAAAGAGGAACAGGATCTCTTCCGCACTCTGACCTTGTCTTTCCATGCTGGCCAAATAGCGTCCATGAGCATTTTGGATGCGTTAGGGCAAACGACTGTGATTGAGTTTAATCATGTTGAAACTCATGCGGGTGTGGCAAAAGAAAACTTCACATTGGAGTTACCTGATGAGGTGGATTTGATTAGAGAAGGGCAATAATGCAGGACTTGTTCGCAGAGGAGGATCATGGGGGTTATCAGCCGCTCGCAGCGCGGATGAGGCCCACTCGTTTGGAAGACTACATTGGTCAGGTGCATTTGGTCGGGCCAGGGAAGCCTTTGCGACGTATGGTGGAAACGGGTCATTGTCATTCTTTTATCTTGTGGGGCCCACCTGGTGTGGGTAAAACCACCTTTGCTAAGCTGTTGTGTCAGGCACTGAACGGTCATCTTATTGAAATTTCTGCGGTGATGTCGGGGGTAAAAGAGATTCGGGCTGCTGTGGAACAAGCCAAGCAGTTTCGGCAGATGAAGGGCACGCAAACCATCTTATTTGTGGACGAAGTACACAGATTCAATAAATCTCAACAAGATGCTTTTTTACCTTACATAGAAGATGGTACTTTTTTGTTCATTGGTGCGACCACTGAGAATCCTGCGTTTGAATTAAATTCTGCGCTATTGTCCCGAGCGCGTGTGTACCGCTTAAAAACACCTTCAGCGGAGGAGGTGAAAGCCGTTTTAAAGAGCGCTTTACAAGATGCTGAAAAAGGCTTGGCTAATTCAGGTTTGACATTAAGCGATCATTATTTGGATGTGATAGCGCAAGCGGCCGATGGGGATATTCGTCGCAGTCTGAATTTTCTTGAGATTCTGTCGGATATGGTTGAGCCGGGAGAAGCGGTCAGTCAACAGCAGTTAGAAGATGTATTGGGTGGCAGTATTCGTCGTTTTGATCGTAATGGTGATGTTTTTTATGATCAAATTTCCGCCTTCCATAAATCGGTACGTGGCTCCTCTCCTGATGGGGCTTTGTACTGGATGGCGCGCATGTTGGATGGTGGTTGTGACCCTTTGTATATTGCGCGACGTTTGTTGGCCATTGCCTCGGAAGACATAGGTAATGCGGATCCGCGAGCCTTACAAGTGGGCTTAAATGCTTGGGATATTTTTGAGCGAGTAGGGCCGGGAGAAGGTAACAGAGCCATTGCTCAAGCGGCGGTTTACATGGCTTGTGCGCCAAAGAGTAATGCCGTTTACAGTGCCTTTAAGCAAGCCGTGGCGGATGTGGCTGCGCAGCCTAGTTATGAGGTGCCGATTCATTTGCGCAATGCGCCGACTGCCTTAGCCAAAAGTATGGGCCATGGTGATGAATATCGTTATGCGCACAATGAACCGAATGCCTATGCAGCCGGGGAAAATTATTTGCCTGAGGAAGTGGCTCAGTCTCGATATTATCAGCCCAGTGATCGAGGTTTGGAGAAGAAAATTGCCGAAAAGCTTGAGTGGTTGGCTGAATTGGACAAACAGAGTTTGCAGCAACGTTACCCGCTAACAGATTGGGAAGACGAATAATGATGTATTTTATGATTGCTTTTGGTGGAGCGTTAGGGGCCTTGAGTCGATACAGTCTGACCAAATGGATTAACAGTTATTGGCATCATCATTTTCCCTTTGCCACCATGATGGTAAACCTATTGGGCTGCGTTTTGATGGGCATTGCCTTTGTCATCATAAGCGAGCGAATTCCCAGTCTGGAACCTTATCGACCTCTGGTCATAGTGGGTTTTTTAGGAGCTTTTACTACCTTCTCCACTTTTTCCTTAGAAATTGTGGCATTAATTCATATGCAGGCTTGGCTAACGGCACTAAGCTATTTATTATTGAGCTGCATTTTAGGTGTGCTTGGTCTTGCCCTAGGTATGGCACTGACACGCTATTTTTAGTTCGTTAATTTGGGCGAACACATATTATTCGGATATAGAGGATATTGTTGCTGAGATGTTAGATATTAAAGCGTTGCGCGCTGACCCAGAAGCCATTGCGGCGTTATTGAAAAAGAAAGGCTATGAACTGGATGTGGCGACTTTTTCTTCCTTAGAAGAGCGTCGTAAAGCCATTCAAATAGAAACGGAACAGCTGCAACAATCCCGTAACTCAGTATCCAAAGAAATTGGTCAGGCGATGAAGTCTGGCGATAAAGATAAAGCGGCAGAGTTGAAAGCGCAAACGGCAACCTTGGGAGATGATCTCAATGCCGCGAAAGAGCAACTCAGCCAAATTCAAGCGGACATGGATGCCTTGTTAGAAGGCATTCCAAATATTCCTCATGACTCGGTTCCGGAAGGCGAATCTGAAGACGATAACGTAGAAATTCGTCGCTGGGGTGAGCCAAAGGCATTCGCGTTTGAAGCAAAGGATCATGTGGATCTTGGCGAAGCACTGGACATGTTAGACTTTGAAGCGGCGGTTAAAATCACCGGTTCGCGTTTTGCTGTAATGCGCTCTGATTTAGCGCGTTTACATCGTGCTCTTACTCAGTTCATGATCAACACCCATGCAGACGAGCATGGTTACAGCGAAGTCTACGTTCCTTACTTGGTAAATGCTGCGTCTTTGAAAGGCACAGGTCAGTTACCCAAGTTTGAACAAGACCTTTTCAAAGTGCCGGTGGATAAAGACAGTGGCAACAGTGATTTTTATTTGATTCCAACCGCGGAAGTGCCAGTAACCAACTTGGCTCGTGATGAAATCTTTAACGATGCGGATCTGCACAAAAAGTTTGTTGCTCACACCCCTTGTTTTCGCAGTGAAGCGGGCAGTTATGGTCGTGATACGCGCGGTATGATTCGTCAGCATCAATTCGAAAAAGTGGAATTGGTTCACATCTGTCGTCCAGATCGTTCAGCAGCAGTACTGGAAGAATTGGTCGGTCACGCGGAAAGTATTTTGCAAAAACTGGAATTGCCTTATCGTACCGTCATTTTGTGTGGCGGAGACCTTGGTTTCTCTGCTCATAAAACCTATGACATTGAAGTCTGGTTACCAGGACAAGGTAAATACCGTGAAATTTCTTCTTGTTCTAACATGTGGGATTTCCAAGCGCGACGCATGCAAGCGCGCTGGCGCAATCCTGAAACGGGGCGTCCTGAATTGGCACATACCTTGAATGGTTCTGGTTTGGCGGTGGGGCGAACCTTAGTGGCGGTGTTGGAAAACTATCAAAACGAAGACGGCAGTGTTCGTATTCCTGATGTTTTAGTGCCTTATATGGGCGGCAAAACCCTATTGAATAAAGCGTAATAAAGGTATTGGCAAAAAAGCCTCCCAGTGAGGCTTTTTTTGTGTGGAAAAAGAGTATGACGGGTAAAGTTTATTTAATTGGTGCAGGACCGGGTGATCCTGATCTTTTGACGTTGAAAGCGCATCGACTGTTAAAACAGGCCGACGTGGTTTTGTACGATCGTTTGGTGGGAGAAGAAATCATTAATCAAATCCCCGAAAGCGCTGAAAAAATGTATGTTGGTAAGGCCAAGTCCTTACACAGCTTGCCACAAGAAGATATTAATTCTTTGCTTGCCGCCAAGGCCAAAGAAGGTCATCAAGTGGTGCGGTTAAAAGGTGGTGACCCTTTCATTTTCGGACGTGGCGGTGAAGAGTTAGAAGAGTTGATTGAAGAAGGTGTGCCATTTGAAGTGGTGCCAGGAGTTACAGCGGCAGCGGGATGTGCGGCGTACGCAGGTATTCCGTTAACCCATCGCGATTACGCCCAATCGGTACGTTTTTTAACAGGGCATCTGAAAGATGGCACGACAGATTTGCCTTGGGAAGAGTTGGTTCATCCTGCTCAGACCTTGGTGATTTATATGGGGTTAACCGGCTTGAAAGACATTAGTCAGTCATTGTTAAAATTCGGTATGTCGCCAAGCATGCCAGTGGCCGTGGTGGAGAAAGGCACCTCACAGGCGCAGCGTGTGTTCACTTCCACCATTAGTCAAGTGTATCAAGTGGCGATGGATAATGACGTTAAATCGCCTGCTTTGCTGATTATCGGTGAAGTGGTGAACTTGCAAGATAAATTGGCTTGGTACGGCAAGTACTGAGTGTCGAATACTGAACAAGAAAAGACATCTTGCTCAGTACAAAAAGGCTTATAAACAATTAGCGGGCTTGGGTAGGCCTGCGATTTTGGCCGCCAACTTAGGTGGACTGCCAGGAAATAAGGTCATCAGATAAATACTGCGGCCTTTCTCTGCCCCCAGTTGTTTACTGACGGCTTTGACCAATGGTCGCATGGCTGGCGATACTTCGAATTCTTGATAAAAGGCTCGTAGTAGGGTGATGATTTCCCAATGAGCATCGGTTAATTCAATGTCTTCCTGGAGCGCCAAATGATGCGCCAACTCAGGGCTCCAATTGTCCAGATTTAAAAGATAGCCTTCTTCGTCAAGTAAAGTGGTGTCCAGCATTGTCATTACCAGCTAATGTGTTTGTTGGCAGAAAAAGTCAATTCAACCCACTCTATGTCTGATAGGGCGATACCATAATCAGGTTCAATGCCGTAAGTGTCGGCGTCCTTCTGCAAAAAATATAATGCGATCGATTGCTTTGCTAGCGTCTCTAACCAGTCTGCATTGGCCTGAGGTAAGCGCAAACAGGCTTCCTCAATAAACACAATCGCATCGCCATTACGAAGACTTTGTTGCCAAAGTGTCTCGGTTTCACCTGAATAAGCCAGTTGATTAATCTGATGCAGTGTCATACTTAGAACCGATAAATTTGTTGATATTGGGTGGATAAGTTTTGCCACTCGCGATCATTGATTAAAATGGTTTGCGGCCAGTATTTATGCTGATCAGCGATTTCTTGATTGGCCAGTGCATAGACTTTTTCTATGTCATAAAACTCCAAACCATCGAGCAATTTATGCAGGTTTTTGCCATCTTGTTTTTCGGGAGCTTGCTGAGTATGAAGTAACGATAAAGCCGCACCTGACAAACAAATCGCCACTGGCTGCTCAAAGGTGGCTAACACCAGAGCCAAATCCAACCCTTCTTTACAGGCTAGGTTAGCATAGGGGCTGGAGGATAGATGTATAAGGGTTTTTGTCATGACGTCACCTAAATTGAATGACTTTCTCAGAAGTATTCATTAACTCTACCAAGCTACCCAATCCCTCTAATTGAAAGCCATCGGCTAGGGAAAAATGTTCAACTTGATAGCGTTTGGCTTCTGTCTCATTGATAACACCGCGTCGAACAGCCGCGGCGATACAGATATAGAGAGGAAGTTGAAACTGCTGAGCAAGTTCAAGCCATTCTTGTTTTAGGTTGATTTCATCCCGCGGTGGTTGAGCTAAAGCATTGCCGATAAGAACAGCGTCTTGATAAAAGAATACACCATTAATACTATCCGTTTGCTGCTCTAGAGCGGCTCTCGCAAAACGCAAGGCAGAATGACAAGCTTTGGTTTGATAGGGGGAACCCGTTATTAATAGAGCGTGCTGCATGAAAAATAAACCTAGAGTCTTTATGGCGTGAATTTTACACATAAAAAAGGCCGCAGTCAGCGGCCTTTGAAAAAACGGCTTATTTAAAAGCGTGTCTTAATCGTCACTAGACATGCCTAACAAAGACAAGATGCTTAGGAACATGTTGTACAAAGAGACATACAGGTTCACCGTTGCAATAATGTAGTTGGTTTCGCCACCACGAACTATTTGGCTGGTTTGCAGCAAGATAACCGCACCAGAGAACAAGGCAAAACCCGCAGAGATGAAGATTTGCAATGCTGGCATTTGCACAAAGAAACCAGCGATAACAGCGAACAACAGCACAAAGAAGCCAACTGTTAGGAAACCATTAAGGAAGCTGAAGTCTTTCTTTGAAATCAGGGCATAAGCAGATAAGCCTAGGAAAGACAGTCCAGTCATACCCAGTGCGCTCATGATCAAGCTGGCACCATTAGCAAGGCTGAGATAAGCACTTAAAATAGGCCCTAAAGTCAGACCCATGAAGCCAGTTAAAGCGAATACGCACAATAGACCAGCGGCACTGTTCTGACATTTGTAAGTTAAGAATAATAAGCCATAAAAGCCCACCAAGGTGAGAATTAAACCCGGGTGAGGAAGGTTAAAGGTCATGCTCAGACCTGCAGTAAAGGCGCTGAACAATAGGGTTAGCGACAACAATCCGTATGTGTTGCGGAGCGTTTTGTTGGCCGCTTGGGACGATGTTGTCGAAAGGGCATCTGTGTAACGCATTGGAGTAACTCCTATCAAGTTGATGTTTAACTATGGACTTAATATGCGGGGTAAAGTTCCAAAGTTCAAGTATGAATGTGTCTTTTACGTTTTAAAGTCGAACTAGGAGCATAATATCATAAAAAAAATTTGCTGGTGGTGAGAGACCTTCCCTAGGCTTAGCAGGGCTTAGGCTAGCAGGATTATCTCAATATTGTTAATACTTGTGTACTGTTCGTGCTTATGTAATAGGCTTTTGATAAACTAGGTAACCATATTGTTTAAGTGAGTGATATGTTGGAACACGATTATTCCTTACCCATCTCCTTTTCCATGGCTGCGCAAATCGGTTTAGAGGAAACGGTGTTGCTGACGTATTTGCAGCAGCAATGTTATGCGCAAAATACACAAGTATTAAGATTGGATGTGCGAGTGCTTAGTGGCCAGTTGTCTTTTTGGACTGCGCCCATCTTGATGCGGGTGTTGGGTAGTTTGCAAGTGGGGCAGTTGCTGAACTTTCAGCGTCAAAATGACATGATTGAAGTGCAATTGACCGGGCATAAAGTCAACGCTTATACCGTTAATCGTGATGCCGTTGCTGATCATGTGGCTTCTGCTCATAGGGTGACGCCAAACCCTCAACAAGCGAGCTATGTAAATCATGACATTCAGGCGGATTCAGCACATGTATCTACGCATGCTAAAGACGATGCCTTGATGGAAAAAATGGATCGCTTGCATAGAGCATCAAGACAAAAGAATGCTGAGTTCACACCGCAAGCAAAAACATACTCAACCCAAGCGCCGATAAGGCAATATGATGCTTCGCCAGCCGTTAGCAAAGATCGTCGTGGTGTAACGGATTTTGATTTGTACCTTGAACAGAAGGAAAGAGCGCGTCAGCCAGACCAATGGCAACCAGAAGAAGCGACTTTCGAGCAAATTCAGCAAGCGGGTATTTCACGGGAATTCGCTGTTGAGTTGCAGACAGAATTTTTATTGCGCATTAAGGAGCAGCGCAAAAATGTTAGAACGTGGAACAGTGAATTTTTCAAATACGTAAAACGTCAGTGGCAATATAAACAATCGGATCGGTCTTCATATGAAGGAACCTCAGACAGTTCAACATTTACTAAAACCTCTCGAGAACAAGTTAGTGACGCCCTCAGCAACATCCACGACACAGACTGGTGATTACACCAGTAAGCAGGGGGCAACGCGAGATTCTGCTTCATCGGAAGCGGAGCAACAAACTCGTGTTTTGGTGAATATGCTGTTCGCGCGTTTTAAAGCCATTTATACGCACAAATTTGCTTCCGCCTACAGTACTCCGGATGAGGTTAAGCTGGCTAAGCGAGAATGGGCCATAGCGCTAAAAGGTTTTCAGGAACCGTTATTGGCTTATGCAGTGGAACGCACCAAGGAAACTTATGCTTGGCCGCCAACCATCTCTGAGTTTCTGAAACTGATTAATACCGCTTACAAAGCCTATGGCTTGATTGATCCTCGTTCTGCTTATTTGCAAGCCTGCGCTTGTCGTGTGGATCCTTTGACCTTTGCTTGGAGTCATCCAGCGGTGTATTTCGCTGCTGCCGATACCGGATGGTATAAGCTGAAATCAGAAGAAGAACGGATAACTTGGCCTTTGTTTGAGCAGGCTTATGTGAAAATGATTGATCGAGTCATTGCTGGTGAACATTTGCATGTACCACAAGTGGTGATGATTGAGGATAAGCATACATTTGATGTGGCAAATCTTGTTGAACAGATTGCACAAGCAATAAACATGACGGAAGAGGATATTGCGCCACTTTTGTATTACACCCAAAAAACATTGGGTTCTGGTATTCGTAAGCGCTATCGCGAGCAGAGCCAGATGAAGTTGGAATCTCTTGGTTATCAGGGCAGTTTACCTAACTGATTGGTTGAGTTCAGTAAACGACTTGGTAGCGAAACAAAAAATATGGCTTTGTGTTTATTGACAAATTTCTCGATGCGCGTTGTTATAAGCCTATTGGATTAACGAAACCTGTATTGAAAAATATCTGGGGTAGCTATGTTGAAAGTGTTAATTGTGGATGATCATGATGTGGTCAGCCAAGGAATTAGCCTCGTTTTACAGGACGTTAAAAATGTAGAAGTGGTGGGTGTAGTACACAGTGGTGAAGAAGCCATTGCAAGGTCGCGTGTGACGACACCTGATATTGTCTTAATGGATGTGCATATGCCAGGCATTGGAGGCTTGGGTGCTACCAAAGAAATTAAACGAATCCTACCGAAAACTAAGGTCATTGCCTTAACCGCTTTGGATGACAATCTTTATCCTGTGAAGCTGCTCGAAGCGGGGGCTTCAGGCTATGTTACTAAGGGGACAAATTCTTCAGAATTGTTGGATGCTATTAGCATGGTAGCTAAGGGCGAGCATTATATTTCTAAAGACATAGCGCAGCGTATGGCTTTGTCTAAGTTTTCCATTGATGAGCAAGGTTCTCCGCTGGGAGAATTATCGGATCGTGAACTGCAAGTGGCGCAAATGATAGTGGATTGTAAAAAATCCAGTGAAATCGCCGAGCATTTGAATGTCAGTCCAAAAACCGTCAGTACTTATAAAACTCGCATCTTTACCAAATTAAACATCGACAGTGATGTGGAATTGATTCATCTTGCCGTGCGTTACAGTGTGCTTGGAATGGGTTAGGTCAACGAGGTTGGTTTGAGCCATTCGGAATTTGATGCGAAACACTTTGTCACTCATCTGACAACGCGCCCTGGTGTATATCGGATGTATGATAGTCAAGGCGAACTATTGTATGTCGGTAAAGCAAAAAATCTTAAAAATCGTGTCGCCAGTTATTTTCGTGCCACGGGATTAACCACTAAAACCATGGCCTTGGTGAGCCGTATTCATCATATTGAAATCGCGGTTACCAAGAGTGAAACCGAAGCTTTGTTGCTTGAACAAACCTTGATTAAGCAACATAGACCGCCTTACAACATCTTGCTTAGGGATGATAAATCCTACCCTTATATTTTGCTTTCGAGTCATCAGCATCCGGCATTGTTGTTCCGTCGTGGTGATCAGTCCAAGCAGGGGGCTTTATATGGTCCGTTCCCAAGTGGCACGGCGGTAAGAGAAAGCCTGAATACCATGCAAAAGGTATTTAAGGTGCGACAATGTGAAGACAGCACTTATGCCAATCGCTCGCGTCCTTGTTTGCAATATCAAATTAAACGTTGTTCCGGGCCCTGTGTCGGCTTAATTAGTGACCAAGAATACGATGCCGATGTGCGTCACGCCAAAATGTTCTTGCAAGGCCGTAATAAAGAGCTGACCGAAGAAATCTCAACACAAATGCATCAAGCGGCAGAGGAAATGGAGTTTGAGCGTGCGGCTGAGCTGCGTGATCAAATGATTCAGCTCAAGCATATTCAAGAGCAGCAGCATGTTCATGGGCAATCCGGTGAAGCCGATATTTTAGCTTCCATCATTCAACCTGGTGGCTTATGTGTGCATGTGATGATGGTACGTAACGGTAAAGTGGTGGGCAGTAAGAGCCATTATCCCAAAATGCCGTTGGAAATATCGGCAGGAGAGTTGTTGTCCTCCTTTATCGCACAATTTTATTTGGGCGGTGCACAGGAATTGCCCAAAGCCTTGATTCTAAGCCATGAAGTAGAGGATCTTGAGGCCTTGGTTGAAGGTATTTTGGAAACCACAGGCAAAAAAGTAGAAATTGCTGTCAATGTACGTGGCCAAAGGGCACGCTGGCTGGATTTGGCGAAATTAAATGCTGAGCAAGGCTTGCAGGCGCGATTAACAGACAAAAGAAACCACTTTAGCCGTATAACTGCTTTGCAAAAATTGTTAGGCTTTGCACAACCACCTGTTCACATGGAATGTTTCGATATTAGTCATTCCAGCGGTGAAGCTACGGTGGCTTCTTGTGTGGTGTTTGGGCCGGAAGGACCAGATAAAAAACGCTACCGCTCATTTAATATTGAAGGGGTGGAAGCGGGTGATGATTATGCAGCCATGAAACAAGCGCTAACACGTCGTTATAAGCGGGTGAAAAGTGGCGAAAATCCAGCGCCAGATGTGCTCTTGATTGACGGTGGTAAAGGTCAATTGAGTCAAGCGGAAGCGGTATTGGCCGAGCTTGGTTTGGTGGATATTTTCCTCTTGGGCGTGGCTAAGGGAGATACGCGTAAACCCGGTTTAGAGACCTTATACATAGGCTCAAAAGAAGATGAGGTGGTGTTGCCACCTGATTCGGCGGCATTGCATTTGATTCAACATATTCGTGATGAAGCCCACCGTTTTGCAGTGAAGAGTCATCGCCGACGTCGTGATAAAAAACGGCGTCATTCTGTATTAGAAGACATTCCAGGTATCGGACCAAATCGGCGTAAAGAATTACTGACGGCCTTTGGAGGTTATCAGGAATTGTTGTCTGCCAGTCAGGAAGACATAGCGAAAGTAAGAGGCATTAGTGCCAAGAAAGCGGAAGAAATTTATCTGCATCTACATAAAAGTTAATAATTCTTTGTTTTACTGGGGATTTGTGTCCCTGCATAAATTGGATTTAGAATGAACATACCAAACATACTGACGTCTTTCCGTATTTTGATGATTCCAGTACTGGTGATTATTTATTATTTGCCTTGGGAAGGGCGTTACTATACTTGTGCCATCATCTTTGCTTTGGCGGCCATCACTGACTGGTTAGACGGCTATTTGGCGCGTAAGCTCAATCAGACCTCAGCTTTCGGTGCTTTCTTTGATCCGGTGGCCGACAAGCTTATGGTATCTATTGCCTTGGTGCTGTTGGTGGCCAGTTACGCCAATCCCTTGATGACCCTTGCCAGTGCCGTCATTGTGGGGCGAGAAATTGTTATTTCCGCACTGCGTGAGTGGATGGCGGAAATGGGTAAACGTGCCAGTGTGGCGGTGTCATATATTGGCAAACTAAAAACGGCCATGCAGATGTTAGCCATCTTTATTTTGCTTGGCTCTCGTCCTGATAGCGTGATTGCCCATCTAGGTGAAGCGGTATTGATTGCAGCCGCCTTGCTTACTCTTTGGTCTATGTATGTTTATTTGAAAGCCGCCTGGCCAGAACTCATGGCGAAGGAATCGAGCGAAAACTAATCAGAATTGGGAAAAGTGTCTAAGTTAGTTATTTATTTAGAAATTTTCCTTGACGTGAAAGCTCAAATACATAGAATAAGCACCGTCTTTTGAGACGCGGGAATAGCTCAGTGGTAGAGCACAACCTTGCCAAGGTTGGGGTCGCGAGTTCGAGCCTCGTTTCCCGCTCCATTTCTTAAGACGTCTGATAAAGGCCGGATGGCAGAGTGGTCATGCAGCGGACTGCAACTCCGTGAACGCCGGTTCGATTCCGACTCCGGCCTCCATATCAGATTGCCCGGGTGGTGAAATTGGTAGACACACAAGACTTAAAATCTTGCGATAGAAATATCGTACCGGTTCGATTCCGGTCCCGGGCACCATTTATGGTGCCTTTTTTGTTTCTGCACCTTTCTCAATTCTTCTCTTTATAACGATTTTTCAGATCAATTTCTTTGTACCACAAAAAGAGCGATTCGTTTCATATTTCATTCTCTCGTTTGGCACTTAGGTATCTGTGTTGAACCAGCTTAACTTGAATGATTTCCAGCTGCTGCTTTAGGTCGCAAAGATTCCTGAAAATATACATTTGCACATTTTCAGTCTTAAAAATGCATATTTAATGCAAAATTCACTCATAATCTTCATTTTATTGCTGATTTTAATTATAGATATTGCTCTGGAGATATTTAGTAATGAGGGCTTTTTTTGAAGTACATTTGAGATTGGTCATTACCGTATGGCTAATCTTGCTGTCTGTATTAAGCCTTCTGTATCTAATGAATTACATGAAGTTCGATAGCCTGATGTCGAATGTGGTGTCTTCAAAACTTGAAGTGATTTCCGCGTCTCTTGAAAACTCAATAAAGCGTGCTGAACGCTTAGGCATTTCTTATCAATCTGCAGACAACGTGAAAGAGCAAATTGATCGTTCCCGTTTGCGTGAGCCGAATGTTTTGTCCATATCGCTCATCGATCAGCAGGGTAATTTGGTCTATCAGTCTCGCGCTGAAGGTGAGGCAAATGTTCCTATTTCTGAAGATGTTGTGCGCCGCGCTCTGAAATCGAATGAGGCGAAGTGGACCTTTAGTAATGATTCTGAACTCTTTAGCGGTTTGCAAATTACCAGTAGTTTTGGCGCCCTATCCGGCAGCATAGTAATTGAATATGACAAATCGGCCTTGTTCGGTATGTATGCTTTAGTACGTTTGCATTTGTTGGAAGCGACTATTTTGATTTTCCTTGTCTCTGCTTTGATCGTATTCCTCATTATTCGCTTTGGTTTTGCTGATGTTGCCAATGTCATCAAGCTAATTCACGGCTATTCATTGGGTGAGAGAAAAGCCTTGGACGGCGTTGAGCAAGGTTCAATGTCGCACAATATTGCTCAGCAGATAAGACAGAGTGAGAAAATGAAATTTCATGTTTCTGAAGAGCTTGAGCGTATCAAAAAATTGTCTAAGAGCTCTGTCGAAGAAGGTGAAGCAAGACGATGAATAATAAGGTTAAGAGCATGGCTAGCCTGATCAATAGTCGTCTTATTTTGATCACTGTGATCAGCGCATTTTTGGCCTCCATTTTGAGCGCTATTTATACCTTGGTTGAGTTTAATTTCTCTGTTAAGCCTGAGTTGTTAAAAAAGGCTAATGCCATTGCACAGGTTATTCATGACGATGTTGGGCTGGCCGTAACAGCTGGTGTGCCGTTTGAGCAAATTCGAGGCATGGATAGTTATCTTTATAACACCATTTCTAAATATCCAGAACTTACCTTTATTGCTGTCACTGACAATGGCTCTGTATTGTATTCGGTTGGTCAGGTAGCAAACCTAGATAATGTTGACAATGCGGCTTTTGAGCAAAACTCTGCTCGATACTTGAATGCTCCATTCTTGGAACGATTAGCTGTTGTTGCTAATGAGTTGCCCATGCTTATGCCTTCTTTCTTAAGAAGTGACGAGCAAAATCAGGATGATATTTATCGACTTGATCTCGACAATGAGGGGGTAGAAAACAGTGCGGTTTATGTTGGGTTGAGTTCAACTTATGTTCAGTCTCAGCTAACGGATATTTTCTTTGATATTGCCATTGTGTTAGTGGCGGTTTTGTTAGTTTGTTTTGAAGTGGTCATGGTTGTGGTGATGTTTTATATCTCAGGACCACTGGAAGAATCCGAATCGATCTTGAAACGTCAAATCGCAGGAGATTTTTCGGTTAACGAAGCGGTACCTGCACATGGCGCGATTGGCTCATTTGCAGGTCGATTAAATGAGGATTCGAAAGAGCTACAAGGGCGCTTTAGTCGTCTGTTAAAGCGTTTGTCCACTGAGCAAAATAAAGCCATTGATAATCTTAAGAACATTGCTGATCGATTTAAACTGCAGACCAGTTTGGGGATAAAAAAAGGCGATATTGTGGATGCCCGAATTCCTTTGTTCGTCTTTTCGTTTGCCGAAGAATTGCAAAAATCCTTTATGCCTTTGTTTGTCGCAGAGTTTTATGAACCCAATTCATGGATCTCTAAAGATGTCATGTTAGGGCTGCCTATCTCTGTCTTTATGTTTGTGATTGCTGCCTGTACGCCTTTCGCTGCTAAGTGGGTGGATCGTTGGGGGCAAAAAAATCTATTTCTATTAGGCTTGATACCTGCTATTGGCGGTTATCTTGGTTGTGCGTTTGCGAATGATAGTGTGGATATTGTGATCTCTCGAGGTATTACCGCACTCGGTTATGCTGTGATTACCATCAGTTGTCAAAGCTATATCGCCGCTGTGGTCACTTCTGAAAATCGTGCTAAGGGTATGGCAATCTTCGTTGGTGTACTAATGACCGCGACTATGTGTGGTACGGCACTTGGTGCGATTATCGCTGATCGTGTTGGCTATCAACCAGTCTTCCTAATTTCAGCTGTCTTATCTTGTTTTGCTGGATTGCTTGCTTGGCGAATGTTTCAAGGTGGCGTTTCTGGTGCTAAGAAAGCGGCTGGCAAAAAAGGTGGACTTAAATACCTGGCACGCAATGTTCGTTTTGTTGCGGTCGTTATTTGTTGTGCTATCCCAGCGAAGATTGTGTTGACTGGTTTTTTGTATTTTATGGTGCCTTTGTATCTTGTTTCTCTAGATGCAAGCCAATCTGAAATTGGTCGAATCATGATGATTTACTCATTGATCATTATTCCTATCAGTCCAATTGCATCTGGTATAGCGGATAAGACCAAGAAAATGCGCGAGCTAGTTGTGCTTGGCACCATACTTTCTGGTGTGATTCTGATTTCGCTTTATGGTGAAGCATCCTTGTTGAAGATTCTTTTAGCTGTGACTTTGATGGGGATTGCGCACTCTATTCTTAAAGCGCCATTGATTGCATGTGCGTTGGAAGCATCCGAAAACACACCAGAAGTTGGGAGAACTGAAGTGCTTGGTATTCTCCGAACATCTGAGCGTATTGGTAGTGTGTTAGGGCCAATTATAGTGGCCTTCCTATTGTCCATGTACGATTTTGGTCAGGCGATGGCGATTGTCGGTGTTGGTATTGTATTGGCTGGTATTTGTACTTTGATTTTTCTTAGATCTCCTTCCTCGCAGGACAATAAGGAGGTTGAGGTATGAAACAAATCGTTTTTGCAATCTGCTATGTCGTGTTTTTGTCTCAGGCTTTTGCGTCACAAAAATTTGATGAAAAAAAGACGGTGTTTATGACAGTTTGGCGTGGTTGTGAAGAAGCTTGTCAGGGTTTTCATGACTACTTAAAGGGAGAGGATGTTGACATTATTGTCCGTAATGCTAACCGTGATCGAACTAAATTAGCTGGCTTGTTAGAAGAAGCAAAAACCTTAGATCCAGATTTGGTTGTGACATGGGGAACCAGTGTCAGCAAAGCAATCATTGGCACACGAAGTGAGTACGGTGAAAGTACTAAGCTGGGTGATATCCCGGTGATGTTTATGATAGTGGCCGATCCGTTAGGTGCCGACATTATTGAATCTCAACATAAGAGTGGTCGTGCAAGTGTTGCAGGGATTCGGAATCGTATCAGTGAAGATGTTCAAATTAAGGCGATGCGCGAATATTTTCCAGTCAAAAAAGTTGGGGTATTGTTCTCTGCGGCGGAATTAAATTCCGTACTGAATACGCAGAAGCTAGAACACTTATCTAAGGAAATGGATTTTGAAGTGGTGAAGGCGACCTACCAATTGGACAGTTTCGATGTCCCTTTGCCTAATCAGTTTGATACCAAGATGGCGGAACTTGCGGCGCAAGGCGTGGATGTTGTTTACGTTGGTTCAAGTTCTTATAACCAGACCAACAGTGATGCTTTTACGGAAGCTGCGGTAAAGCATGGTCTGCCAGTGGCAAGTCCATACGATTCAATGGTGACAGATTCGTCTGCCCTAATTTCTGTGTCTAATAAGTATTATTTAGTTGGTCAGCTGGCAGCGAATCAGGCTAAGAAAATTCTCTTTGAAAATGCCCTGCCGGGGAATTTACCCATCGCGGAATTAAGCAGCTACTCCATGTCTATAAATATGGCGGTGGCCCGTAAAATGCAGCTTTATCCTCCCATTCAGTTGCTCAGATTTGCGGATCTGGTCAATGTTGACGGTAAGGATGCTCAGAAATGAATGAACTGATCGACCCAAGCGGCAGCTATCTTGTTGTCAAGGACTCAGGTAATACTGAGTTTGTTGCAGCAAACCTCTTAGTTGAAGAGTCGCTAAGTGAATCTTATGAATGGGTGGTTGATGTCTTAGTATCTAAATCATCACCTTCTGATTGGATTGGTGAAGAAATATCGTGTGATGTCTACAGTATTGTCGGGACAAGTCGTTCCAGCGCGCGTCAGTTCAAGGGCTATGTCGTCAAAGCGCAAGCTCAATCTCAACGTATCGATTCCACCTACTACACGATCAAATTGACCGTTAAGCCGTGGCTTTTCTTACTTAAACATTCTCGTCAATGTCGTGTTTTTCAAGAGCAAACGACCCAAGCCATTGTGACTTCCATTTTTGATGACTTAGGTTTCAAAGGAAACTACAGTGTTAAAAGCATGCCTTCAACTAAGCGTGAATACTGCGTGCAGTTCAACGAATCCGATTTTGATTTTGTCATTCGGTTGCTCGCTGAGGAAGGCGTTCACTTCTATTTCGGAAAAGATAGCAAAGCAGACACCTTGTATCTGCAAGACGCATCGAAGCCTTTCGCTAAGGATGATACAGCGACGCTTGATTATGCGGCTGCGCCAACGGGAGACTACGAAGTTTTAAACAAATGGCAACGAGAGCATGCGTTTCACAGTGCCTCTGTCGAATTGACGGCGTACGATTACAACCAGGCGAAGCTGATAACGAGTAAAGCGAAGAAAACCAAATATTCAGTCTCTGGGAACACAAAATTAACCGAGTACGTTTATCCAACTGCAAGTAAAACAGGGGCTTACACCGACCTCGCCTCATCCATTGCAGATATTCAACGTGGGCAATTGGATTCCGGTTATCACAAAGTGTTTGCTGAGACCGAGTCTGTCGACCTGTGTGTTGGTCATTATCTTAAGCTGAACTCTCATCCGAATAGCAGTGATAAAGGTAACTACTTGGTTTCCAAAGTTAGTTACGAATTCAGTGAAAATGGCAATGCGGGGATGAAAGTTGATAGTTCCTTAATCTGCATACCGGAAGATCAACAAAGTTATCCCACAATGCAGGAAAAGCCTGTCGTTCATGGTCTTCAATCCGCTGTTGTTGCGGGCAGTAAAGACGGCGAACCGGCGAATGACGCATCGGGTCGTGTTCGTATTAAATTTCATTGGGACCCAGAGACAGGAGATAAAACCAGTTGTTGGGTAAGGGTTGCTCAAGGAATGGCAGGAAGCAGTTACGGTATGCAGTTTTTACCCAGAGCGGGACAGGAAGTGCTTGTTAGCTTTATCAATGGCGACCCAGATCAACCCGTCGTGGTGTCTAGTGTTTACAACAACGCCAATAAACCTCCATATCCTACAGCCAATACGACACAAAGTGGTGTCAAGACCAAGTTGGTTGGTGAGTCCAATGAGATTCGGTTTGACGATAAGAAAGACAAAGAAGCTTTCTATATGCATGCCGCTAAAGACTTTACTAGCGAAGTTGTCAATGACCATACCGAAACCGTAGGCGGTGAGATGTCGCTTGCTGTTTCTAAGAACATTAAGCAAACCGTAGAAAAAGCTCACAGTTTAACTGCCAAAGAAGATATCACCGTTAAAACGGAAAAGAACTACAGTCTTACTGCAACAGAAAATATCACAGAGAAAGGCAAAGAAATTACCCTCGAAGGGGACAGCAAAATCACCTTAAAAGTGGGAAGCAGTGAAATTGTAATGACCAGCAGCAAAATTGAGATTTCCAGTGGAACGGTCGAAATTTCAGGTAGCTCTAAGGTGTCTGTCGACGGCGGTAGTTTGAGCCAGTCTGGTACTTCTGTGTCAATTAAGTCGGATGCTGGGTTTACTGCAAAAGGCGGTACTTCAATGTCCCTTCAGGCTGGAACAAGCTTGAGTGCGAAAGGAACAACAGGTGTGACCATAAAGGGCTTGAATTGCACCATGCAAGGCGACGTCGGGGCAACGGTTAAAGGTAGTGCCACAGCGGAATTGTCAGCCAGCGGAGCGACGACCGTAAAAGGCGGCGTGGTGATGGTGAATTGATGATGAAAAAAGTGCCCTTCCAAAGTATTGCTCCTATCTTGAAGCATTTTGACTTGTCAGACGAAATGCATGAATTGGTTGATCCAAAGAGCACGCCGCAAGTGTTGATTGAGCTGTTAACGAAAGCGGAAGCCAACATTGATTTGGCCAATTTTTGGGCGCATGCCTTGCCGATGCGAGAGTCGATTTGGTGGGCGTGTATCGGAGTGAGTAAAAGAGCAGAGGTGTTAAATCCACTCGAAAAACAAGTGTTAGAAGCCTCGTTGGCTTGGGTAAAAAGTCCAACCGAGCCACTGCGTCGGCAAATCGAAATTCAGATAGAAAAACTGCCGAATGAAAGCGCTGCAAAATGGTTGGGAATGGCAGTTTTTTGGAGTGGAGCTGGCAGCATTGCCCCGATTGAGAACCCCATTGTTATGCCTGCTGAGTTTTTGTATGCCAAAGCGGTAGGTGGAGCCATCAATACGGCAGCCGCTCTTCCCGAATGGGATGGTTATAAAAGGTTTTATCAAGATATTTTCCGTTCAGCGTTCGACCTAGCCAATGGTGGAACGGGAGCGGTTGATGCGAATAACTGAAATGAATAGAAACGGGGAAAGACTATGCCATGTGCTGCACGCTTAACGGATATGCACACTTGCCCGATGCAAACCCCGGGTACGCCGCCAATTCCACATGTGGGTGGGCCGATTTCCAGCCCGGGGGCGCCGACTGTGCTGATTTGCAAATTGCCCGCAGCGAAAATGGGAGACATGTGCGTATGTGTGGGACCGCCGGACAGCATAGTAAAAGGTAGTTCCACGGTAATGGTCAGTAAAATGCCGGCGGCTCGTATGGGAGATACGACCGCACACGGTGGATCCATTGTTGTTGGAGCGCCTACCGTTCAGATCGGTGGTTAAGAGAAAAGTTTATAAGATTTAATGGAGACAGCAGAAATGCCAACACTTTATACGAATCCAGCTGTGATTGCACAATCTACTTTTGCAAGTCTAGATAAACCAAGAGCCCAGATTGAAGAGCTGATGGAGCAAGCAAAAGAAGCAAAAGTGAAACTTGAATCCTTCATGCAAATGTTATCGAACAATGTCGAGAACGAATCTGGCAAAGCGATTGTTTATAAACGTGTGCCGAATAAATCAAGGCAGCGTATTTGCGAAAAATGTGGCATTAAAGATTGGAATGATGAAACAAAAGATATCAAAGCCGACAAAACGCCCATTCTCGTTAAAGATATTGCGCGTGCCAGTATTGTATTTTCGACAGTCGCGCAAATGATGGCTTTTCGCGATTATATTTATAACACCCCAGAGTACATGGCGTTACAAGATAAGCAGACACCAGCTGTGAAAGATTTGTGGACAAAAGGGGCGGATGACATTGATTCCTATAAGGATGTTAAGTTTTTCCTACAGGTAATGATTAAGTTTAAAGGGCAAATGATTCCGCATATCGTCGAGTTGCAGTTAAATGCTAAACAAATGGACCGCGGTAAGCGCTATGGTCATGCTTTCTACAATATTTCACGTCTTGCGAGAGTTGAAGGCGTTCAAAGATTCTCTCCAGCAGATCCCAAATGCGAAATCGTTATCCCGAGTGATATCAAAGGCAAAGTTGGTAACAAGCTCAGAACAGCGTTAACGCAATGTCGCAGTCTTTCCAAAGGTAACGAAGAGATTAAGTGGGCAACAGATATCATGTCAAAAATGCTATCGACTGAGTTCAAAATGGCCCAACAGATGAAGAAAAAGCCTAATGCAGCTTCTGCATCAGGAGGTCAAGCCGATTCCGCTGCTCCCGCCGCTGCAGCTGCAGCAGCGGTAAATCCCTATGATTATGTTAATGATGGTAAACCTCTGATTATAAGAGGCGGTCCTTATTCTTTTGATGCTAAAGACAAGAGTGATATGACAGGTGGTCCGGCTCGCGCATGGGCAATCGGTCGTTTGTCTAGCTTGATCTGGGGACATTTTACTAAGTGCCAAGCGGCTCCAGGTGTGACCGGGGTGGCTGCTGACTTCCACGCTAAATAAGTGAGCGGCATTTTCGAGGCCTCTGTTTTTAAGGAATGATCATGTTTGAAGAGTTAATTAATCCGATATCTGAAGAGCAGCCAAGTGGCGAGTATTTGAAAGATAATCGCACTTTGTACCGTGGTTATCGTAATGCCTTCAATATGGCGCAATCGTCTTTTCGCCAGCTTATTGAAACACCTGATGCGCTAGAAGACGCGGAAGCGGTTAATGCAAACTCGGAGAATTGGGCTAATTTGGCAGATGAATGCCATAAGTGCCTAAAGGATGTTTCCAAAGATGTTGAGATTTTTTCATGGTTTACCGTTTCTCAACTTTTCTCAAATGATCCGTTTAAACGCCTAGCAGGCGCTTTGGCAGCATTCGAGAGCGTCGTTGAATCCAACTGGGATACGTTGCAACCAAGTCTTCCGGAAAAGAAACGTAAGGGCGAATCCGAAGAAGCGCAAGCGAAAGAAGTTGCTGAGTTTCGTGTAAAGCCGCTTCTACAGCTTGTTGGTGATACGGCTGAAAGTGGTCTCTTATACATGCCTCTGCAAATGCTGCCTTTGGTTGGTGAGACAGATTACGGTGTATTTTTTAAGGCTGAAAAATCCGGCACATTAGCGCAACTGAAGGAAAATGCGATTGCTTCGTTCTCTGGCGAGCGTGCAGAAATCGAGGAGCGTATTTTAGCACTCGGTGAGGCGCTTGAAGCGCTGATTAAACTGGAAAAAACACTTGGAGAGAAGTGTTTCAGCGTAGGCGCACAATCGATTAGTTTCCGCTTTGTTAAAGATTCAATAGAGCGTTTATTAAACGCAATTCAGTATTTGGTCGGTGATCAATTCAATCGTTGGCCATTGGATCCAGAGCCAGAAGAAGTGCCAGTAGAAGAATCCTCTTCTGCTGATCTGAATGAGACGACTGCTGAGTCTTCTACGGGGGCACCTGTTCAGGCTGCTGTTGCTGCTGAAGGTGGTGTTCCAGTTGCAGCATTTTCCAGCGCGGGTGCGGTCGCCTCTAGGGAGCAAGCCTTGGCGCAATTACAGAGTATTGCAGACTACTTCAAGCAAACAGAGCCGCACAGCCCTATTTATATGCTACTCAAGCGTGCAATTCGTTGGGGTGGATTGTCTTTGCCAGAGTTGCTGGCGGAACTGGTGGGTGATAACGGTTCGGTTCAGCAACGCATTGAGCAGTTAGCTGGACTAGAAAGTGTGGAGCATCAAGCCAATATTAAATCTGCTGTCTTATCGACGGTAGCTCCTGTTGCTTCAGCAAAGGCCGCAGTAGCAACAGGGCAGGCAGCGTCGGCAATGCCAGCGAATCATCAACAAGAAAAGAATTCAACGCCAACAGACAGCGGAAGCAGCAGTCTGTCAGCAATTGAATGGTAGTTTTTAACAAGCAAACGTCATTTAGTGACATTTAAAATTAAGGGGTAATTTCATGGCTTCTATCTACATGCGTATTGATGGATTAAACGATATCAAAGGTGCAGCAACCGTTGGTGAAATCGGTGGCAAAAAAGGCTTTTTCGCTATCGACACTATGAATTGGGGTGCAAACCGCGGTGTCAGTGTTGACGTAGGTAATGCAAACAATGCGGATAAAGGCATGGTGTCTTTGGATGCAATCAGTGCATCGCGTATTTCTGATGGTGCATCACCTTACCTAACCACTTTCCTATTTGCGCCGGGTGCAGAAGGTAAAACAGTTGAAATCCTATTGACTAAGCCTTCACGTGACGGAGCGGGTGCAGATCCTTATCTCGTTATCACACTAGAGAAAGCACGTATTGCGAGCTACAACATTTCAGGTTCTGACGGCAACTTGCCTTCAGAAGATTTCACTTTGACTTACACCACTTTGACAAAAGTGTATTACCAAGAAGGCGACGGCGGCAAAATCGAAAAAGGCGATACCGTCAAGTTTGATTGCACTACTGGTAAGCTTGAGTCAAAAGCTAATTAAAATAGACAGCGAGGAGAAGCAACGTGGCCTTAAATTCGCAGCATAAACGTGTCAGTAAAAACCGAGTTAGTATTACCTATGACGTAGAAACAAATGGTGCAGTTGAAAATAAAGAACTCCCGTTTGTTATGGGTGTGATTGGGGATTTTTCTGCTCACAAAGAAGATCGTGAAGAGCTGGAGGATCGTACCTTCTATCAGATCGATAAAGACAACTTTGATCATGTTCTAAACCGTGTCGGTCCAGAGCTGAAGCTGAAAGTTGATAACACTTTATCCGACGATGGTAGTCAGTTTGAGGCGGCGTTGTCTTTCTCTTCAATGAAAGATTTCGAGCCTGATTCTTTGATTGATCAGGTGGAACCTCTGAAAAAATTGGCAGAAACTCGCCAGCAATTAAAAACACTTCTTTCTAAAGCGGATCGCTCTCGCGATCTTGAAAAACTTCTAAAAGAAGTGCTTCAAAGCGCGGATCAAATCAACGCTTTGTCTAGTGAACTAGGCATTGAGAAAGGAGAATAATCATGAGTGCAGAATTAGAAAATCAAACCGGTGCTGAAGCCGAAGCGGGTTCTGCAAGTCTGTTGGATCGAGCTATCGCTGCAACGACTCAAACGCCAGCCGATACCACCAAAGAGTTATTCTCTGTGTTAGCAGAACAAGCCTTGGATGGCACGGTTACCTGGGACAAAAACGTTACCAAGACCATTGAAAACGCGATTGCTGAAATTGACAAGCAAATGTCTAAGCAACTTTCTACTATCATGCAGCAAGATGAGTTCCAACGTCTGGAAGGTTCTTGGCGTGGTTTGAATAAGCTTGTTAAAGAAAGTGAGACAGGTAGAACACTGAAAATCAAACTGGTTGATTTCAGTAAAGATGAATTGCTAGAGCAATTCGAAGATGCGCCAGCAGTTGATCGTAGCCCATTGTTTGATGCGCTTTATCAGAAAGAATTTGGTACAGCAGGTGGTGAACCTTATGGTGCTTTGATCGGTGACTACAACTTTTCTCACAAAGACGAAGACGTTGCTCTATTGCGCTATATGGGTGAAACCGCGGCGGCAAGCCACGCTCCATTCGTTGCGGCAGCGAATCCGCAAATGTTCGAATTTGACTCTTTCGAAACATTTGATGAAGGCAAACCAGTTGGAGCTGGTTTTGATTCCCCAGCGTACGCTTCTTGGAATGCTTTCCGTGAAAGCGATGATTCCCGTTACGTCGTTCTAACGCTTCCTCAAACTTTGTCTCGCCTTCCATACGGAGCAAAAGGTCTAGGTACAGACGCGTTTGACTATGAAGAGCTCGCGGTTGATGCGGACGGTAATCCAAAACCAAAAGACAACTCTCAGCTAGTTTGGTCGAATGCGGCTTATGACCTTGGTCTAAAAATGAACCAAGCGTTTACTGCATTTGGTTGGTGTACTGCGATCCGTGGCCTTGAAAACGGTGGTAAGGTAGAAAACCTACCTAACCTAACTTACAAGTCATTAGCGGGTGATCTTCAACAACAATGCCCTGTTGAAGTGAACCTGACGGATGAGCGTGAGAAAGAGCTTAGCGATCTTGGCTTCTTACCTCTAGTTCACTACAAGAACACAAACTACGGTGTGTTCATTGGTAGCCAAACTACTCAGAAACCAAAAGTGTTTGCTGACCCTGATGCGACAGGTAATGCGGCGATCTCTGCTCGTCTTCCTTACATCATGGCAAGTAGCCGCATTGCGCACTATTTGAAGGTAATGGGACGCGACATGCTGGGTTCCAACTTAGAAGCAAATGACATTCAGAAAGACCTACAAACTTGGATTGATCAATATACCAACTCAGGTGCGGTAGGTAATGCTGAGCGTTCTAAGACACCGTTATGTGAGTCGCAAATCCAAGTGGTTGAGCAACCTGGTCGTCCAGGCGCTTACTCTGCTGTTGCTCACCTTCGCCCGTGGTTGCAAATGGAAGAGTTGACAACTTCTGTTCGCATGGTAACCAAGATCCCTGGTTAATAAGTATTAGCAGAGAGTTTAAAGTTGGGTGAGAGTATGCTGAGCTTGCAGATACAATCAGATTTGTGCGATTTAGATACTGAAGACCAGGGCTTTTTAGCGAAAGCACTTGGGCTTTTAGTTGATCTTGATCCACAGATACTCTTAAGTCGCGATACGTTATTTGCGGCAGTTTCTCGACTGATTGCGGAAATTGATGTGCGAGTGTCGCGGCAAGTGTCTAAGCTGCTTCATCACCCAGACTTTAAACAACTGGAAGCGGCGTGGCGAGGAGTTGAAGCTTTGACTTCTTTGCCCGTTAGCTACCAAAAAGTTCGTATTAAGGTACTGGATTTATCTTGGTCTGAGCTTTCATATGAATTAAATAACGCCATGACCCTCCGTCGTTCCTTTTTATACAACCTGATAGGGAACAAAGAGCTAAATACTTCTGGTGGTCAGCCGTTTGGTATGATCATTGTAGATCATGCGCTTTCTACCGATTTGGATAACGACTATGACGACCTTTATACGGCAGAGTTGTTAGCGAATTTGGGAGATTTATGTCTATGCCCATTTATTCTATCTCCGGCAGACGATTTCTTCGGAGAAGAAGGGGCTGATTGGTTGTCAGATACAACGCGAGTGAAGAAAATACTCGATGGTCCAGACTTTGTGGCTTGGCAGCATTTGCGAAAACAAGCCGTTTCTCGCTTTTTAGGGGTAGTGCTACCGAAAGTAAAACTGCGTGAAGAGTATAAATCTCAGCCATTTTCTGGTGTGGTTTTCACTGAGGAAGAAGAGCCAAATCCTGGTTTATTGGGGAATGCTTCATTTCTATTTGGCAGCATTGCCCTGCGCGAATTTAATCGAATTAACTGGTTTGGTTTTATGAAATCCCGTTGGCAGGATAAATATTACGGTGCTTTGGTGAATGTTCCGCCAACAGGAACAGGATCTTTCGCCACCTTGTCGCCCAGTCCAGATATTCGAATTATTACGGATATGGGGAATTTCTACGCCGATCAAGGCTTTATTCCTTTATGTCATAGTTTAACGACTGAAAAGTACTTTTTCCGTGGCAATAATTCCATTTGGGATCACGGAAAAGAGGACAGTGAAGCTGTGATGGGGCAGATTCAAACGACTTTGATGATTTGTCGTATTGCACATTATCTTAAGGTGCAGATTCGCGGCATGATAGGCAATTTCCAAACCGCTGAGGAATGTGAAAACTTCCTTAATAACTGGCTAGACCGTTATGCCAGCAATCTTTTTAACGCTGATGAAGCAACATTAGCCAAATACCCTTTAAGCAAAGGGCGAGTGGAAGTCAAAGAGATCGAGGGGCAGCAGGGGCGTTACACTTGTAATGTGTTAGTGCAGCCACAATACCAGTTTGACAATGTGTGCGGTGAAGTCTTGTTGTCTACCGATCTTGGCACTGACTCTTCAGCTTACGCAGGAGGCCGTGCATGAGTTTTTGGGGAACCTTTATCGACAAAGGGACAAGTCAGGATGTGTTATTCGAATCTATCCGCTATCAACTTACTGCTCTGCTTAATTCAGAAGCCCCCATGCGAACTTTACCTGAAGAATTTGTGGAAGTTGCATCGTCAAACTTTAGTTTTGGTTTGGATAGTATTCACAGCATCAGCAGTCAAATAAATCAAGATCAGTTTGCACGGTCCGTTGAAAAATGGGTGAGATCCTTTGAGCCCAGACTGACGGAGGTTAGTGTGTTTTTAGAAGACAGTGATCCAACAAAAAATATCATGAGTTTCTCTTTGATGGCCAAAGTAGACACAGGGCATGGTAGTCACGTTTTTCTGTTTGATTCCAATATCAGTCTGTCTAATCAGATTGCCAAAATGGAGGGACAGGAAGTTGTCTGATCAATTGTTAAGTTATTTTGAGCGAGAGCTCGCTTATGTGAGACGTGCGTTAGATACCTTTGCGAAAGAGTTTCCAGATCATGCCAGCTCCTTGCGTGTTAATCAAAGTGGCCAAGAGGATCCTAATATCAGTCGCTTAATTGATGCCATGGCATTGTTAACGGCAAAAACGGAAAAGCGCTTAGACGAACAGTTTCCCGATTTTCTGCAGGACCTTTTCAATCTTCTGTATCCGGGGTACCTGCAAATTGTGCCAAGTTATACGCCATTTACGGTTGAGTTGAGTGAGGATCCTATAACAGAAAGGGTCATCTTACCCAAGGCGTCTCATGTTGCTCAACAAGTAAATGGTGAAGAATGTCTCTTTTCATTGTCTGATGATCTGATTATTGAACCCTTTATCATCAAGCAGATTCAAGCGGAATCAGCCCCTTTCAATTTTCCAGCACCAAGAGCACTACGTCGTGCAGATTCTGTTGTGCAAGTGGAACTCAGTTGCAGTGATGCAGGCATGTTTTTTTCGCAATTGACTCAAGGGGCAGGGCAAAATGAAAAAATCCAATCAGGGCATTTTGATTTTTACGTAAGAGGCTTTGAGAACAGCTCCCGAGGTTTAATTGATTTACTTTTGTTGAATACGGAAATCATTTCGTTATTTGATGCAGATGGCAAACACAAGGAAATTGATCCTCGACGATTGCATACTAGGGCTGCAGATTTGACGTTTAACTGGTTGCCTACCCACGGCAATCATCAAGCTGGATTTGATTTACTGCGGGAGTATTTTGCTTACCCTGATAAAGCGGCGTATTTGCGTATTGATCATCTATGGGACGAGTTGTCTGAATTCGATTCCAATACGGTTACCCTTAACTTCTTTGTACGCCAATTGCCAGTTGAATTTTTAAGGCTTTTCGACCGTAACGTTTTTTTGCTTAATACAGCTCCTGGGATCAACTTGTATCAGCAGCGTAGTGAACCCATGCGCTACGATTTTACCAAACTCTCCATACCGGTTGTGGCGGATACCCAAGCAAATAATGAATTGACGGTGATTTCTGTCGAACAGGTTTATGAAGTCTTGCCGACAGGTGAAGTGCCATTAAGTCCATTGTATGAGGGTGGCTACTGGTTTGATGACAGTGCGCCCAAATGGCAAGTACGCCAATTCTGGGATGAAAAAGGCCGTCGCATGATGGATATGTCTGTTAGTTTTGGTGGCAATGTGGCAAACCAGGATGCCGTGGTGCTGGCCATGAATTTAAATGTTTGCAATGGTCGTTTACCTTGTCTCATCTCCAGTTATTCGCCTGCAGAATCCCTAGCAGCAGTGGATTTTCCAGGGGGATTAACAAATGTCCGAACGCCAACGGCTCCTCAATATCCTGCTTTGGATAATCAATTAGGATGGCGCTTTATTGCCATGCTCAATGCGAATTTTTCGAGTTTGACGCAAACGGATGACCCAACCAAAGCACTGCAAGAAACCCTTAGATTGAGTACACACAGTGCTAAGTGTGCAATTGCTGATGCGATTAAACAAGTCAACTATCGTCATCTTGTCGCTCCCCTTACCATTGATCGACAAAGTATTTTTGCTTCCGGTACACAAGTTAATCTGTTAGTTGATGATGAGTTATTGGCGTCTGATTTCGCGGTCGTGAGTAGTGTGTTGAATCGTTTTTATCAGCAATATTGCAGCTTTGATCGCTTTATCCAAGTTAAGGTGGAGCGTTTTGGTAGCGATGTCCCCGGTATAGAGTTTGAAAAGTGTCATGGGAGTCAGATATGTCTGTGATGCAAAGGCTGATCAATCAATCGTATCGTTTTGATTTCGGGCAAGCTGTGCGCATTCTGACGACATTGAGTGCCCGAAAGGGCATGTCGCTACAGTTAGATGCTGATCCCATGCCGCATGGATCACCGAACGACATTATGTCGGTCGAACAGAGTAGCCAAGGGGTAAAGTTAAAACTGGGGTTAGAGGCGCTGTCTGGTTGTAAAGGGGTCATTCCTGATTACCTGTACGCAGAACTATTACACAGTCTTCACCAGGATGACGAGGCGTTGCAGCGCTTTTTAGGCGTCTTTAATCAGCGTTACTATGAGTTGCTTGCTTATGTTGAAAGTACCTCAAGTCTCATGCTGAGAGAAGAAAGAGAAGTAGCGGTCCGTGAAACCTTAAATAGGTTGACGCAGCAAAATGCTCTTTCGCTGATGTTTTCATTGCCAACCGATAATTCGCAAGTTCAGGATCCTAGTCGATTACGCTATGGCTTGATATTAGCGAATAAAAGCCGCAGCTTGTCTGCTCTAAAAGGCTTATTGTGCGATTATTTTTCGTTGGACATTCGCCCACGAGCGATTCCTGCCATGTTGTATCGTATAAACCCAGCTTATCAGACTCGATTAGGCCATGTATTAGGACAAAATCATAATTTGGGTAATGGCGTTTTGCTTGGCAGAAATGGTATGCAATCCTTTAAAGCCATAGAAGTTAGTATTACACCTCGTTCTAGAAAAGAATATTTTGGTCTGCTTAATAACCGTCATTTTTCCCATGCTTTAACTACGCTGGTACGTTCTTTTTTTAGAGAAAGAATCACGACCAAAATTTATTTATATGTAAAGCGGGAATACATAGATGCACCAGTATTAACATCTGCAGCTGTATCGATTGGAAATCATAGTTTTTGTCTTGGCGAAACAAATTGTCTAGCACCAGAGCGCCAGTCAACCCAGTATCGCAAAATACTCTTACAATCGGAGAAATATTAATGTCACAGGTCAAGTTGGGAAATCTCGTTGGAAAACTCGAGCCAGAATTAAAGAATACGTTGGAAGAAGCCGCTGGTGCAGCAATGAAACAAACTGTGCCTGCGATTGAAGTTGAGCACTGGTTTATTCAACTTATTGCCAATAAAGAAGCCAATTTACATGCTTTTTTACAGCGTCAGAAAGTTGATCTTAATGGCTTACTAACAGAATTAACCGCGCGAGTCGAACGATTGACCAAAGGCGCGACTGGCCAACCCACCATTAGTGCGACAGTCAGTGAGGCTATGGAAGAAGCTTGGTTACTTGCTTCGGTAAACTATGGACATGGTCAAATTACCAGTTTGCACCTGCTTCAAGTCTTAATTCAAGCAGACAGTTTTGGTATGAAAAAACTCTCTCTTGAATCACTTCAAACACTGTCGACCGAAGCTCTTTCTGGGCATATTGCGCAATTAAAAGTCGCAGGGGGGGCAACTAGCGCTCCAGCAACAGGTGCTGCTGGTGAAAATGCTGTGGCTCCAACCGTTGGAGGGGCGCTCGAAAAGTACACGGTGAATCTGACTCAACAAGCTCGTGATGGCAAGATTGACCCTATTTCAGGGCGTAATAGTGAAGTGCGTCTAGCGATTGATATTCTTTGTCGTAAACGTCAAAACAATCCAATCCTTGTTGGTGAACCTGGCGTTGGTAAAACAGCCGTCGTGGAGGGTCTAGCGCTTCGTATTGTTGAAGGGGAAGTGCCACCTGTTATTCAAGGGGTAGAAATACATTCTCTTGATCTTGGCCTTTTGCAAGCAGGTGCCAGTATTAAAGGCGAATTTGAGAATCGCTTGAAAGATGTGATCAATGAAGTGAAAAGTTCGGAAACCCCGATTATTGTCTTTATTGATGAAGCGCATACTCTAATTGGCGCGGGTGGTACTGCTGGCCAAAACGATGCTGCTAACTTGTTAAAGCCAGCGCTCGCTCGCGGTGAGTTTCGTTCGATTGCTGCGACAACTTGGGCAGAATATAAAAAGTATTTTGAAAAAGACCCAGCCTTAACTCGCCGTTTCCAAGTCGTGAAAGTGGAGGAGCCAAATGCCGAAGACGCGATGCAAATGCTGCGTGGCGTTGCAGCCTCACTTCGTAAGCATCATGGTGTGTTTATTCGTGAGGATGCATTAGAAGCTGCTGTTCACCTATCTATTCGATACTTACCAGCCCGTCAATTGCCAGATAAAGCGATCAGCTTATTAGACACGTCCTGTGCTCGTATTGCTTTAACACAAGGTGCTAAGCCAGAAAAAGTAGAACAACTTGAGCAACAAATCCGTTATTTAAACAGTGAGTTAGCGGCCTTTGAAGTAGAGGATGCGGTCTTGACTGAACAAGCCGAAGACCGTGAAGCTTTGCGTGAGAGTATGGCCGAAAAAGAAGCTGCCCTAGCAGAGTTGATGACTCGTTGGGAAAAAGAAAAAGCGCTGGTTGATGAGATTACTGCTCTTAGTGAAGAGATAGAGGCTAACCTTAAAGAAGGTACTGATGCCTCTAAACAAGCAGCTTTGCAAACCAAAATGGAGGCATTGACAGAGTTACAAGGTGAAGAGCCTTTGGTATTTGCTTTGGTGGATAGCCAAGTGATCGCTTCGGTTATCGAAAGCTGGACAGGAATTCCAGCGGGTAACATGGTGAAGGGAGAAGTTGCGGAACTACTGTCATTGGAAGAGGCATTGCACAAACGAGTGATTGGTCAAAAAGCCGGCATCAGCGAGCTGGCTAAAAGTATCCGTATTTCTCGTGCAGGCCTGACTGACAGTCGTAAACCTGTTGGTGTTTTCCTCATGTGTGGCCCAAGTGGTGTCGGTAAAACTGAAACAGCCATGGCTTTAGCTGATGAAGTTTTTGGGGGTGGCGATAATTTAACCGTTATCAATATGACGGAGTTTAAGGAAGAGCACAAAATTTCTATGTTGCTTGGTTCACCTGCTGGTTATGTTGGCTTTGGTGAAGGTGGTGTGCTGACAGAGGCGATTCGTCGTAACCCATACTCAGTGTTATTGTTGGATGAAATGGAAAAGGCGCATCCCGGTGTACATGATTTGTTTTATCAAATTTTTGATAAAGGTCATATCAAGGACAGTGAGGGTCGCACCGTTGACTTTAAAAACACCATTATCGTAATGACCTCTAATGCGGCAGATCAGGCCATTTGTGATATTTGTGATGCGTCTGAAGAGAGACCAATTAATGAAACCTTGGTGGAAGAGATTCGGCCAGCCCTTCAACAATATTTTAAACCTGCGTTCCTAGGTCGAGCCACGATTGTGCCTTACTACCCGTTGAATGCTGAAGAACTGGGTAAAATAACAGAAATCAGCTTACGCCGTATCGCTAAGAAATTGAACGAAAAATATAAGGCAGAATTCAATTGGGATGAGGCATTTGTTGATTTCGTGGTATCGCGTAATACCGACCCAACTACTGGGGGGCGTGCGATTGAACAAATCATTAATCGTTCTTTGATGCCTAGACTGGCGGAAGAGTGTATTCAACGTTTAAGCGAAGGCTTGCCAATAAAAAATGTGACTGTCAGCGTCGCGCCTTTAACAGGTGAGCTTGAGCTCGTGATTGAATAACAAACTGGAGAAAAGGCTACCGTGTTTAGACTCAAATCCAAAATGGAGCGAGCCGCATTAGCGGTTTTGCTCCTAGTGGTCAGTGGAACAAGCTTAGCGCTTGATCGGGTAAAACTTGCGACCCAAATTTGGACGCCTTACCAAAGCGTTGACCAAAATGGCGTAATCGGTGGGGTAGCCGTTGATCGTGTGAAGTGCTCAATGCAGCGCTTGAAGCAGCCATACGAAATTCATGTGATGCGATGGGATAAAGCGCAACTATTGGTCGAAACAGGACATATGGATGGTTTTTTTTCAGGCTCTGTTAATGGTCAAAGAGCGACCTATGCACAGCCATCTGAACCAGTAGTTTCTGAATATTTAGCTTGGTTTATTGCGCCTAATGTTACACAAAATGTCGAAGAAGAAACCGCTAAATATAATTTACGTTTCGGTGCAAAATTTAACACGAGTAAATGGTTGTTCTTAAAAAGAAATGGCTACAATGTAATTAAAAAGCCACGTGATGCCGATGCCTTATTACAAATGTTGTGGCAAGGCGATTTAGATGTGGCTTATGAATATGAAAGAGTATTTGAAGAATCGTTAAAAAAAGCAGGGATTCCTTTAGATTACTTCAAAAAAATCAGGTTGAAAAAGCAAGACTTGATGATGCATTTTTCGAAAAACTTTTTAGTGGACAATCCCGGGTTTTTAGAAAAATTTAATGCATCTTTAGAGGAATGCTATTAGCCGATTCCCATAATTAAGGGAATGTATAAGGTTAAAACAAAGAGTAACGATATGACGGTTAGTTTCCAATTGATAGAACTGCCAGAAAATGAGCAGGTAGCCAGCAGGCAAGTGTCTTTGCCAGATGTGGGGGGCACAATAGGTCGTTCATTTGAATGCACGATACAGCTTCCTGATTTTGGACGAACTTTGTCACGTGTGCATGCTGAAGTATTGCCTCATCCCCAAGGAGGTTTTCAAATCATCGACAGAAGCACTAATGGTGTGATGGTGAATGATGTCATGTTGGGCAAGGGGGAAGCGCAGCGTTTGAGTGATGGCGATAATATTCGTTTGGGGGCTTACATACTGTTATTCAGTGACATGGAATCTTTATTTGCTATCGATCAGGAGGGACTCTCTGTGCCTACACAGGGCAAGGTGACCACACCGAGTGAGAGGGCAGCGGTCGACTCTCCTTTTAATCTAGAGGAAGTTTTGCAAGATAAAAACGACGCCACCTTATCGATCGAAAGCACCCTGTCTGATAAGACAATGTCAGTAGAATCCACAGGAAAACAAGAGGATAAATCTTTCTCTGCTGACAATGTAATAGGTGAAGATATCTATAACTTTGATCCCTTCGAAGATGACGAGCGTTGGGTCATGGATCAACAAGAAGAGAATGATGATGTACTGGAAGACATTGTCATGGTTGAAGCGTCGAAACCTGAATTAGGCGGCAACAAAGTTGCGAGCATGCCATTGGCGGTATCAGAAAGTGCTCAGGTAGCGGCTTTGGAAAATAGTATTAACCGTTTGAATAGTATTATTGAACAGCAACAGAGGGCGTTGTCGAGCTCGGTTGACAGAGACAACTTGGTGGCCTGTATCGAATCCACTTTGGATAAATTTTTGAATGACCTTAATCCGGAGCATCTTGAAGATGAATTTAATGATTACCTTTCCGGTTGGGGAAAAAAGGATAAGAAATATTGGTCTTTGTTCAAGAAACAGTTTAATCGCAAGGTCGAACGACGTGAGTTTTATCGTCAGTTTTCTGCGCTGTTGTTTGAAGAATTAAGAGATAAGCGATGAGAGCGATGTTGCGGATTTTTGGGGTTATTTTGAGCATGGCTTTTATTTCGCTTAGTACGGGGTGCAGTTCTAGTAATAAAAGTGCTTTTCAACCTGTTTTGAATGTGGAATTGCATCTTGAAGCGACAAAAGACATCAATGTTTTTGATGATGGTAGTGCCAGAACGGTGGTGGTACGCATTTACCAACTGACGGATTTAGGTAATTTTTCGAAAGCCAGTTTTACGGAACTCTACAATAATGATCAAGCTGTGTTAGCAGGTGCTCTTATTGCTTCCGATACTTTATCGCCGGTATTACCCGGTGAACAAAGAAAATTGACTTTAGATGTGCAACAGCAAGCAAAATTTTTAGCGGTATTCGTAGAATTTTCAAATTACGAAACAGCGATGGCAAAGTCGACTGTTGCATTGGTGGAAGAGCCGGAAAATTATCCGGTATACATAGTTATTACTCAGGACAAGGTTGATATTTCTCAGCCCATTAATGAGTCATGGTGGACGTTTTAGCTTAAGGAGCGCCATTTGAAACATCATAGTAAAGTTGTTTGGAAAGAGGGGATGTTTATTGCCCCTCAGCATTTTCAACAGCAAGAGCGCCATTTCACACAATACGTTCAAAAGTATCATGCGTTGACATCTAAAGGACGCTGTTTTGGTGTGTCCACTCTTGATATTGAACAGAATTATTTAAAGCTGGGGAAGTTTAGTGTTACTCGCTACAGTGGCGTGTTTCCAGATGGCACTTTATTCGACGGCTCGAAAGAGTTACTGCTTGATATTCCAGAAGGCACGCTTAATAAACGCATTTTTCTGGCCATGCCATTGGCGGTAGATGGTGAAAATGAGTACGGTAGTGAGGGGGATCAACGCCGATATGTGGTTGGCAATATTAGCTTATTTGATGCGAGTGATGAAAGTCAAAGTGCTATTGAAGCACTGGTCGCTGACCCAAATATTCGTTTGGTGCTGGAAGGCGAAGACACCACCGGATTAGTGTGTATCCCAATTGCCCGAGTACTGGAGTGCAGTGAGGGGGGGGATTTGGTACTGGATAAAAGTTTTATTCCTACTTGTATTCAATATGGTGCTTCTCACTTGCTTAAAGAGCGAATGAAGGAGTTATACATACTCACTGAGTCTAGAGCGCAAAGCGTTGTGCAACGTATAGGGGGGGGACAACAAACGAAAAGTGATGTTAGTTTGATGCGTGAATTTTTATGGTTGCAAACATTGAACCGTTGGATTCCGTGGCTACATCTCACGATAGAGCAGCCTGAAACACGGGTGGAAGAATTGTATGAAGGGTTACTGGCTTTTTCAGGTGAACTAGAGAGCTTTAAACCTGCTGTCGTGGAAGCTCCTAAAATACTGAATCGAGATAACTTAAGAAGTGTGTTCTCTGGGGTTTTTGCGGATCTACGAGAAAAACTCTCTATGGTACAAAGTGATAATGTTGCTGAGTATGTTTGGGATGACAATCTGTTTGAACGCCGTAGGTTATTACGTTTATCCATTCCTAATTTGAATCAGATGGATGGTCGACGCTTTGTTATGTCGGTGCAATCGCCAGTTGGTACTCAGGCGCTTAATAAAATATTCCCCAGTGCTTGTACTTTAAGTGGCTTATCGCAAATTGCGGATTTGGTTCGTAATGGTCAGTCAGGGGTTGGCATTCATTTGCTTCCGGTGGCACCAAGTGAATTAAAAGCTCAGCCGGATGTGGCTTATTTTGAAGTCGATACATCACATGAATATTGGAGTCAATTAAAAGTGAAGCGTGAACCGATAGGCTTACATGTTGACGGTCGTATTCCAGATTTAACTATCAAGCTCTATGCGTTGGGTTAGGAACTGGCTATGAGTATGAAAGACTTGTTAGATGAAGAAACTCTGGCGATTGTCACAGGTAATCAAGAATCTGCAACGGAATCTTATTCTGCTTCGATACATTTGAACAAGGTTAATGCGTTAAAAAATCATGCCCGTTATAACATCGCTCAAAAAAACGCTTCCTTGTTTGAGAATCGAATCTTAAAAGCGGGATCAGAGCTTTTATCGTTAACCATTGCGGTTAAAAGAATGCAGTGTCCGACGGATATGTTTGCTTTTCGTTCTGGCATTAAAAATGCGTTAACCGACCTTAAATACAAAGTAGCTAAACTTGATTATCCACCATCTGTAGCAGATAAAACCTGTTTTTTGTTTGCTGTTATGCTAGATGAGCAGATACTCCATTCTTCTTGGGGCGAATCGTCCGGATGGGAAAATCAGACCATCGTCAGTGAATTATTTGGTATCAAGAACGGTGGTGAGCAATTTTATGTGGTGGCAGAGCGTGCTTTATTACAGCCTATTTTGTTAGCTGATTTACTAGAGCTTATTTATATCATGTTGAAAATGGGCTTTCGTGGTCGTTATCGTCTGAATGGCAAAGAGCAATTGGAAGCTCTGATGAAACGGTTAGAAGAGACTGTTTTGGCACAGGGAAGGTCCTTTTCAGAGGCAGAAAGATTACCTTTAATGGTGTCTGACATCGCAGAATTCCCTAGATCCGTTAAACCTGGTAAGCCGGTTTCGTTGTGGCGTGCCTTGTTCTTTTTCGCTCTACTCATTACCGCTACTTGGGGCGCTGCTTTTTATTGGTATGACATCAACCTGCCGCAAAAAGGGTTACCTTTTATTCAGTTAGCGGATTACACCGAGCCTTACTATGGACAGACCAGTGATCAAGATATGGAATATGTCTATTACAGTACGGATGAAGAGATGCAGGCTTCAGAAATAAAGGTTCAGTCTTTATCAAGTGATTCCCTATCTCAGCCTGACTTGTGGGTGATTCAATTGGCAACATTCAACAAAATCAGTGACGCTCAACAATTTATTGCTACTTATAAACGGGATTTGCCTAATGCCACGATTGATGCTTGGCAGGGTAAGTTTAGAGTAATCAGTGAAAACAGCAGTAGAACCTTGGCTGCGCAACGATTGAAAACGGCGCGTGCCGCCGGAATTTTAGATGCATTTATGTTAAGCGAGAATGAGTAGGCCTTTAAAGATGTTAGGAAAGAAAAAAACCATCGCAGTGGCATTGAGTTTGGGCCTATTAACGAGTCTGATTGTAGCAGCCATTGTTTGGTATGTTGGCTGGTTACTGTTTTCTCCTTTATGGCTTGTTATTACTGAAGCGAGTGTGTTTTTCGTTTCTGTCGTCGTATTGACAGTTGCTTTTTACGCATTCCTACGTCGACCAAAAGTGGATAAAGACAAGAAGAAAATGAGTGATTGGCGAGAGCGTATTGTCAAAACACGTTTAGCCCAGATTCAAAAGAAACACCGACAATTAGCGTCCAATCCTTATGCTGTTCCTTGGTACATTCATATATCACCAAGTATCTCTAAAGAGCAGTTGTGGTTGCAGCAAATGGGCTTCGACAGCATTGAGTCTTCAGAATCGATACCAGACGATTTGTTGGCATTGCGTTTTTGGGTAGCCGATGACGCTGTATTAATTTCTTTAGACTTGAGTCATAACAAGGAGCTGATTACGGCAAGTATGGATATGCTGTATAAGCATGTCTTACAAAAGCGTCCACGCCAGGCATTTAATGGTGTGGTTTGCTCTGTTAGTTTGAACAATCTTATTAATCAAAATGAAATTGCTGTCAATGATATGAGTCAGCAATATCGAGCTATTTTAGCGGATTTAAATGCCCGAACCGGCTTATCTCTGCCCGCTTATTGCCTATTTACTGAAATGTCTAGTGTCCGAGATCTTTGTGAGCTGTTTTCCACATTAGATGAAAGTGAACGAGAAAAAGCCTTTGGTTCCTTGCGCGCCATTGCCGATGGCAGTGGTTATGACAAAGGCTGGTTTGACAGTTCTTTTGATGACTTGTTAGCGCGTTTATCCGTAACATTGAGTGAGTCATTACAGCGACAACTTAATGCGGAATATCGAGAATCTTCTGTGTCTGGTGTGTTTCAGCTTTCCGCATTGCGTTATGACATTGAAGACTTTTTATCCCTTACTTTTAGCCAGCATCAGTTTGATGATATTGAGATTCGATTTAGAGGCTATTTCTTCATTAATGCTGGTGGGGAAACGGCATCAACCGATATTCTTACTTATATGCATGCTTCTGATTTAGGATTTGAATCGTTAGAAGGAGCGCAGGGGACAAACTCCAGTCTCAGTTTGTTTAGTAAAAGTGTGTTCAAGCATTATATTGTCAAAGAAGCGGCATTAGTGGGCGTGCATAAAAAGAAAGAATGGCAGTATCGTTTACTAAAATACGGTGTGATTCTTGGCTTAAGTTCTTTATTTTTCAGTTTTATTTGGCTTCTCAAGCTCAATTATGATTTCCAACAAAATTTAGATAATAATGCCTTTGCTAACCTGGAAAGGTTTAAGGAAAACCTTAAGCAAGATGTGATTGTACGGGATGATTTATCGTCGCCCATATTCAGTCTTTATGAATTGCGAGAAATCAATGAGCTATACGAAGTCAGCCAGCATCCTTGGTATATTTCAAAATGGTTACCCGATTCCAGCATTGAGAGATTTGTTCATCAGTCGTATTACGAAGAATTAAATGATGTTCTGTTAACCTTGATGCGAGATTATATCCTCAAAGATATGTTTGTTTACAATTCCCTTGATGACAAAGTAAAAACGCTCGAGTTACTTAATTATCATCAGCTTCTTTATAACCCAAATCGAACGGATGTTAGCTCATTAATTGACTATTACATCTCTACCCTTGAAGAAGAGGGTGAGGGGGATGTTGAATTGGTCGAGCGTTTTAAACTGCTCGCCCAAGATGTGTTGACTTCGGGGGCTGTGCCTCCGCAAGCGGATTCTGAGTTGTTGTCATTAGTGCGCTCTTCCCTTTCGTCTGAGGACCTGAATGAACTCTTGTATCAACATATTTTACAACATCCAAAATTTGCTCGCAGAGTGGACATTCGTAAAGGCTTAAGTCCTTCTTACACGGATGTATTTCAGTTTACGCCAGGATTTACTGGCTATCTTGTGCCATATCTGTTTACTCGACGTGGCTTTGAAGATCTTTATGCAGAAACTGGATTTGAGTTAGCCAGTGAGGCGATCCAAGCCTATCAAGGTGTGATGGGGCGAATTAGCGGCGATGCGGAAATGAACCGAATAAATCGTCAGTTACGTGATCGTTACATTACGGATTATATAACCTACTGGAAAGACATTACCTCTAATGTGACTTGGACAAGCGTTTCTTCTTGGGGAGACAGCCAGCTTCAGTTGGAATTAGCAGCGGATAAAGTGTTTTCTCCTATTTCTCAGTTCTACCAACTCATTTTATTGAATACCGATTTGGTGAAAAAAGGTCCTGAAGAAATGGCTAAGGAAGAGGAAGCATCACTAGCAGATGAAAAAGAGAAGTTAGCGCAGGCTTCATTAAATAGTACGATTGCCAGAACGGCTACGTCTATTGGCTCCCCTTTTCTTTCTTTACACAAGTTAGTTGAGATCAATCAAGAAGGGCAAACGCGTCTGGATATTGCTCTAAATCATCTTAGTCAAACTCATGATTGGGTAGCCAAGTCGAAAGAAATTCAACAGCGAGGCAGTTACTTCTTAGAGCAGTTGATTAATACCGATTCCAGTAATGTGTTGGCGCAAATGGAAAAACTGGCGGATGATTATAGTGACCCAATTTTGCCCTATATGCTCAAAGGTCAGGCTAGAACTATTAATCGTCTCGCCTTAGATGCCATGCGTTTGGTTATTAATGAGGACTGGTCTCCGCTAGCGAGTTATTTTCAACAAAGGTTTTCAAGTCGATATCCCTTTAAAGAGTCTTCAGATATTGACGCATCACTAGCCGATTTTGAGAGTTTTTTTAAGGTGGGTGGTCGTTTAGATGCATTCCAGCAGAAATATCGTTCATATCTGCAATCATCCGATAGTGATAGTACCTATTTGCGAAGCTTTATACCTCATCAGTACGTGACTTTATCAATGCAATACGCGCCTTTTATGGTGGCTGCCAAACGTTTGCAAAATGGGCTTTTTATCAATGATAAATTGGGGGTTGAGTTTTTCTTACGAGCAGAAGGGATGTCGCCCAGCCTGACGCGATTTGCGTTGGAATCTAATGTACGTTTTTTTGAGTATCAGAATGGACCTTTATTTTGGCGTGAACAAAGTTGGCCAATACCCAGTAATCAGGTGCAGGAAATTAGCATAGTAACCACAGATCAAAAAGGTTCAGTGACGCGTGCAAAGGCGAAGGGGCAATGGAGTTGGTTTAGGCTTTCTAAGTTTATAAAAGCTGCGACCATCGTTGGCTCAGAGGATATTTCATGGCGCTATAAATCTGCCGCTAATTATGTTGATTTGAAGGTGAGATCGAAAGGACAAGATCAGCCTTTTTCACCACGATTCTTTGATGGGATCATCCCGCCAGATAAGCTATGAACATGTTATTTACGGATTGTATTAATGCCGTTTTTCCCTCTGCAGTAGCAGAAAAAATTGCTTCAGCCTGCTATGTCGTGAATGTGGATCCAGCGAAATATGGCGAGATAGAAAACCATGAACATAAGGTTCGAGTAAAGATAGCAAAAACACCGGTAGAGACGCATTGTTTACAACGAGAAGCTCTTTGGTTACAGCGTTTAGGCCGTATCGATTTATGTGCTCAGCGTTGCTACTCATTGGAAAGACGAGGGCCGCTTACGGTCTTGGTGACAAGCTATGTACCGGGAATCAGTCTTAATAAGCTTTTACAAACATCGAGCTTATCGACAAATAAACAGAGAGGCATCATTACTCAATTTATTATTCAGTTGGAGTCATTACATACCGCAGAATTTGTTCATGGTGATATCAAGCCAAGCAATGTAATTCATCATGAGGAACAAGGTATCAGCTTAATCGATTTTTCAAATACTCGGCGCCTTGGAAGTACGCTGATTGAACGCGACATTACTCAGTTAACTCCGAGTTTTCAGTATCCAGTTATTAGTCAGGGTGCGGTAAAGAATCAGGATAGGTTTGCTGCACTTGTGATGATTTACATGCTTATCGAAGCACAGTTTAGCACTACAACGACATCAGAATCGCTTAGAAGAGAGGCTGATTTGTGGCCATTGATGGCGGATTTTTATGAAGCTGGTGGACTTAAAGAGTTAGCTTTAGATGCAAAGATAGAAAATACCATCATGAACTATTTCATGGCGGTTAATAAAGCAATGCAATTGTCCAAATGTGGGGTGGAACAATGAAAATTTGGGATACCTTAACCCTTTTTCAAAAGCTGATGGTGGTTCTGTTATCCGCTACCTTGGTGCTTGTTGTTGCGATGTTGATATTGGCTCGCTGGAGTTATGAACAAGGTTTTTTTGATTATACCAATGCATTGGAGCAGACTCGATTACAAAGGTTAGAACCTAAATTGATAGATTTGTACGAGCTATCAGGATACCGTCTTGAACAAATGCCTAAAGCTGAGATCGCTGATATTATTTCAAGTTTTCCTGGCCGACTGCCCAGTGAGAAGGGGCCGTTACCTCCGAATCGCCCTAAAATTCTTCCTGGACAAAAAGCCAAACCACCAACCGCTCTATTTGATCTTGAAGGGAATTTCATCGCAGGTTCTGAAAAGTTAATTAATCCAGAACGGTCTATTGTTAAAGTAGAAGTAAAATATAAGGGAAAAGTCATCGCAACGCTTGTCAGCATTCCTTCTCGTCATTTTTCTACTACTTTAGAAACTCAGGTTTCTCAACATCAATGGGAAAGAAGTCTTCTAATGGCCATTGTGAGCATTGCTGCTGCTATTGTGCTGTCTTTTTTAGTTTCACTGATTATTTTGAAACCAATTAGAAGGTTGATAGGAGCGATTGGCAGCATTTCAAAGGGTAATTATGACATACGCTTAAAAGAAACCTCCAAGGATGAAATGGGGGCATTAATGCGTGACGTGGATTATTTAGCTTACACCTTGCACAGTACACAATGGTCGCGAAAGCAATGGTTGGCAAATATTTCTCATGATATGAGGACGCCGTTAACAGTATTAACTGGTGAAATTCAGTCGATAAAAGACGGCATTCGTACATTTAATTTGGAGCGTTTGCGTTCCATTGAACAGGAAGTGAACCATTTGCGTAAGTTCACGGAAGATATTTATGAATTGTCTTTGTCTGATATTGGTGGCTTAAGATATGAGTTTCAGCAAGTAGATTTGTTAGAAATTGTAACTGAGGCTACGAATTCACTGCGTTTGAAGGCGGAGAAGCGTGACCTTACGTTGACGTTAGTGGGTAAATCTGTATTAATCTCAGGCGATCGTTCTCGGTTACTGCAGCTGTGTAAAAATCTTTTGACTAACTCTTTAGATTATACGACATCTCCGGGACTGATCGAGGTTTCTGTTTACTGGAATCAGGATAAGGTTGTACTGAGTGTCAGTGATTCGCCACCTAGTGTCTCAAAAGGAAATTGTAAGCATTTATTTGATCCGCTTTATAGGGAAGACAGTTCTCGTAGCAGTGTTAAAAAAGGCGGCGGTTTAGGTTTGGCAATTTGTAAAAATATTGTAGGCGCTCATAAGGGCTCGATAACTGCAAAACCATCTAAATATGATGGTTTGGAAGTGATAGTGGAGTTGCCTAGAAGCTAAAAAGAATAGGTTCATTAAGGATGTTACTCGTATACATCATAGAAGATGAAAATAAAATTGCTGAAATCCTTTCAGATTATCTTATAGAGTTTGGTTATGAGGTAATGATATTCAATTCAGGTGACCATGTTGTTAGAGAGATAACAAAGGGCAACCCCGATCTCGTGATTTTGGATGTTATGCTTCCAGGGGTGGGAGGTTTCGAAATTTGTCGTCAGCTAAGAGCGATGGAGAATGATGTTCCCATTATTATGCTTACCGCTAGAGTGGATGAATTAGATCGTATAGAAGGTTTAAACATAGGTGCGGATGACTATGTGTGTAAACCCTTTTTACCGAATGAGGTCGTGGCTCGTGTTAATGCGATTCTGCGTCGACTTAATAAGAATCAGGCTGTTGATAAAACAGAGCCAACTAACCTGATCAGCTACCGAAATATTGCAATTGATATCGAAAAATATCAGTGTTTTGTGAGTGGCTTAGAAATAGAACTTACTCCAATTGAACTGAAACTATTGCATATTATGATGACTCGGCCGAAACGTATTTTTTCTCGGGAAACGTTAATGGATCACTGTTATGATGATGATAGAATCATCAATGATAGAACCATTGATAGTCATATGCGTAATCTGCGCAGAAAGCTCGGTGATGGAGAAAAATTGATCCATACAGTATACGGTGTGGGCTACAAATGTGAGTAAAGACCAGTTGCCTGTAGTTGCTTACTTTAAGTTTACTTTTGTGTTACAAAAAATTTATTTGTTGATTTAAATTTATTCCGGTCCCGGGCACCATTTATGGTGCCTTTTTTGTTTCTGCACCTTTCTAAATTCTTTCTATCCCTTCTATATCAAGCCTTTCAGGCGTTTTCTCGATTTTCTCAAATTGTAAGCTTTTCCGCTTTTCCGCTTTTGTACTTTTCTGAAATTCAGCACTATTTATTTGAGGACATATCATGTCTAGTGCCTTTAAAATTGAGCATAAATGAAGGGCTTGGTTTGGGCTGCAAAACGAAGTATAAAGCTCTGGCTAGGCTTGTATCGGCTGTTAAAGCTAAAGCACAATTAAGGGTCGTATCGTCGGCTCAAGCCTTCATAACGAAAACGCTAATACACATGATAGTTTAAGGATCGTATATGTTTTTAGGGATAAGAAAATTCTCATTAAAAATTATTTTTGCCGGATTATTGCTAATGTTTACGCAGGTAGGCCTTGCCGAAACGAAAAATGTTTGGGTCGCCGCCGGTGCTGATGGCATCTATGCTAGCCAATTGGATGTCCTGACTGGTAAAGTCTCTAAAGCTCGGCAAGTCGTCAATGACCTTTACTCGGCCTATATCACTAAACACCCAACGTTAGACGTTATTTATTCTATTAATCGGTCTAGTACTGACAACAGTGTGAGTTCTTATCAGTTCGATGAAGCTGGCAATTTAACCTTGCAAAGTCGTCTCGGCGGACAGTCAAATGGAGGCGTGCATATTGAGGTTAGCCCAAATGGTCAGTATCTTGCTGTTGCTTACTATCGTGGTGGTGTGGTCAGTGTTTATCGTTTAGATGATCACGGCGCGATAGTAGGCGAATTTGCAACTGCCCGTCATGAAGGTCATGGTCAACATGTACGCCAAAAATCACCGCACCCACATTGGATAGGTTTTGATCGCAGCTCTTCTTTAATCTACGTTCCTGATCTTGGTAATGATCACATTTGGGTTCACGCCATCGATGAAGACAATCAGCAGCTTACATTGCATCAAAAAGTAGCAACGCCTAAGGGCGCTGGGCCACGTAATATGATCTTTCATAAAGATCTCAATATGGCTTTTGTCAGTGATGAGTTGGTTTCTCGAGCAAGTCGATATCAAATCGATCCAGAAACAGGCAAGTTACACTACCTTGATAGCCAAATTAACGCGAAAGAAGCTGAACATGAGGCCTGGCACAGTGTATCCGACATTCGCCTTCATCCAAATGGTGAATTTCTGTACCTAGTAAGTCGAGGTTTTGATCAGGTTTCCGTATTTAGCATCGACCAAACTTTTGGAACACTCACTCCGGTGGAGCGGGAGCCTGTGCGTGGCAGTATTGCAAGAAGTATGGTTCTTGATGGTAGTGGACATTGGGCTCTCGTCGCTGGCAGTACCAGTAATACGGTGGCTGTTTTTCATGTCAACAATGAGACGGGAGAATTGCAGTATCGCCGTCAAATACTTTCTGTTCCCAACGCAATGGCAATTGTGACAGAGTAAACATGACGAGTGGAAGGGTATTATCTATAGAAAAGATATCAGTATGGTTATCTTGGCGTTGTTGAGCTCTATTGTTACAGAGTTTTTAACCTCTGTTCGAGGGCAAGCCTTGATGCCATATGAATGGTATGTTTTTAAATTATCTTTTTGATAAAAATAATATCAAAATGATTGACTTCATTTGCTTCAAGATTGCATACTCGACAGCAATCAGCTTGCACCCAGTGTAGCTTGTTACCACTATGACAATAAAAATATGAAAACTAGTCGTAATAGCGCCAGCTTGTTCATCACTGTGTTTTGGGTATCTTGGTTTTGATAAACCACCTGACATGCAGTTTGATCCTCAAGCATCTTTTCATATGAGCGATTGTCACAATTTTTTGTACGATGTTAAACGCTTAGAAGAGGTAATACCTATGGAAAAATTCACTCTGTCCTGTTGTTCAGAGACCATGTTCACTGACTTGTCTATTGTAGAAAGGGTGAAGAAGATTTCTGGACTGGGTTTTCTGCCAGAGTTATGGGATTGGACCAATCATGATATCGATGCGTTAGCGGCCACAGGTGTCGAGTTCTCATCCATGACAGGTTACATTGAAGGTGATTTCCTAGAGAACAGTGATCGTTTAATCGCGACCATTCACGAATCGGTTGTTGCCGCCAAAAAATTAGGCGTGCCTCGTCTTAATTTGCATGGCACTGGTCTTGATAATAAAGGCTTGCCGGTTAATCCGCGTCTTGTTGTATCGGGTCGAGACTGGATTAAGGCGTATAAAGTCTTGTCTGAGATTGCTGAGATCGGCGCGAAGAATGATGTCATGTTTGTGCTGGAAAATCTTAACCTTAAGGTTGATCACCCAGGGACGCCTTTTGCGACCGCGGAAGACGTTTTCACCCTAGTATCTGAAGTGAATCATCCAAACCTAAAAATGATGTTGGATTTGTATCACCAACAGATAGATGAAGGTAATATTTTAGATTCTTTGACACGTTACTTGCCACATATTGGAGAGATTCAAATTGCTGATGTACCTGGTCGTCAAGAACCTGGCACAGGGGAAATGAACTACCCAGCCATTGCTCAGCATCTGCGTAAAATTGGTTATAAAGGGGTGATTGGTTTTGAAGGCTTCCCATCCAGCGATTCCGCACTGGCGTTAGAGCGCTTTGAAAAAGCCTTTAATTAATAGCGGATAATGTCTTTAAAAAAGCTCGCCATTTGAACTGACCCCATAAAGTTGGACTCTGTTCTAAGCGGCTTTCAAGGCCTGATTCCGATACTCTATCGGACTCAGGCCTTTTAGTTTC